>CAZBDS010000052.1:0-8651 GCA_964490735.1 uncultured Acutalibacter sp.
TCCATCTCGGCCTTTAAATAGCCGGGGGTGCGCTCCACGCTGTACAGCTTAATGCCGTTGTCCATGGCCTGCAGATCCGTGTCGGTGTTTTTGGAAAGGTCCACCGTCACGGGGAATTCGGCGGTAAAGGCCGCGTCGATCTCTTCGTACTTCCCATTGGAGTTATAGTCCTCGTCCACCCGGAACAGCTTTTGCACGTCCAGGGAAACGGTAAGGCTGTCGCCGTCCTTCACGCCCTTTGGGGCTTCCAGGGCCACTGAGACGGCGGAGCCGCCCTGGCGCTTGTCGGCGGCATAGTTTACCTCCTTGGCCTCTTTTCCGTCGATCAGGAACCGGCAGCCCAATTCCCCATCGCACTTCAAGGCAAACAGGCCGCTGTTCTCCTCACTTTGGGGAACCGAGAGAAGAAAACTGGCATACACGTACTTGCCATCGCAGAAAGCCGCCTCTACGGAAAGGCCGTAACCGGTCTCCTTCGCGGGGACAGCCGTCACGCCGACCTTCTGCATCGTGTCCCCGTAAGTGTCCAGATTGCCGCCCAGGGGCGTCATCGTGCGCCCGTTCATCATGCTGAACAGATTTCCCACCAGGGGCAGGCTTTCGGCCAGGGCCGGGTTGACGGCATTGGTGCCGAACAGCATGAGGAACGCTGCCGCCACCGCGCTGGCGCCGCAGGCCACGGACCGCCACACCACCCTTCCGGTCTGCTTCTTCACGGGCAGCCGGTCGGGCAGCTCGGCATAGACCTGCCGCAGCTTGGCGTCTACCGCGGCGGGCACCTCTTCCAAATCCAATTCCAGCTCCAGGGCTTCCAGGTCCAGGGCGTTTCTATTTTCCAGATGCTTCACAGCTGTATGCCTCCTTTTCCGTATAGATCCGTTGAAACCGTCTCCGGCTTCGGCACAGCCGGGTCTTTACCGTGCTTTCCTTGACCCGCAGCAGTTTGGCAATGTCCTTTACGGACAGGTCGTCCAGGTAGAACAGGGTCAGGATCAGCCGGTCGTTTTCCGCCAGGGCGGAAAGGCTGGACTGAACGTCAATCACGTTGTCCCGGTCCTCCCGGCAGGCCTCCTCCGGAATCTCTTCCAAAGGGACGCTGTGCCGGCGCAGGTTGAGAATGTCGTAGCAATTGTAGATGAGCACCCTGGTCAGCCAGGTCTTGAAGTATTTGGGCTCCCGCAGGGTACAGAGCTTTTCAAAAGCGGTAAGGACTGTCTCCGCCACGGCGTCGGCCGCGTCCTCCTCGTTGTGGAGGATCGCCATGGCCGCCCGGCTCATGGACAGCTTATGCCCTTCGATAAGCTCTACAAAGGCGTCTTTGTCGCCCTTTTGGGCCCGCTTGACCAGCTTTTCTGCTCCGTCCAAATCGATTACGCTCCTTTTCTCCCCGCCTTCATGCTTTCTGAAAGCGGTTTGTGTTCTGGCATGTTTGCGCTCTGCAGGCGTTCACTGTTTACACCCATTAGAGCCGCCGGCGGCGGAAAAGGTTTCACCCCAAACAAAAAAATTCCCGAAAAATTTCGGGAATTTCTGCAAAGGCTTCTCAATAGGGTTTAAAACAGATATTGATATCCACCCCGCCGTCGATGCCGGGCACCTGGCCCGACTCGGTATACTGCCAGAGGCGGAAATCGTAATACAGGCTGGGGGCCTTTTGATACTCGGCGTACCACAGGTCGTAGTCCTTCAGCTCTTCCAGGTCAAAAAACTCGTAGGCCATGGTCTTGTTGGTGTAGACGCAGGGGGTGTAGCCCGCTTCCTTAATCCTGTCGCAGAAAGCCTTGGCACAGTTTGTGGCCTTGGTCCCGCTGAGGCCGTAGGCCCGCAGCTCCTTGGCGGAGACCTCCTCGCTGGGCACAGGATTTTCCCAGTCGAAAGCCACGGGATAAGCCAGTTTTCTGCCGTTTAAGGTTTCGATGACAAAATCGGCTTCGGCCCTGGCCTCGTCCTCGGTAACCGCCTGGGAAAAGAAATACACGCCCACAAACAGGCCCGCGTCGGTGGCGGCCTCAAAATTCTGCTCAAAGGTCTCGTCCACGTTGAGGAAGCCCCGGGTGGTGCCCCTCCAGCCCAGGCGCAGCAGGGCAAAGTCCATGCCCGCCTCCTTTACGGCGGCCCAGTCCACGTGGCCCTGGTACTCCGACACGTCCACGCCCAGCCGGGCGCTGCTGTGGTCGTACCGCAAAAAGCCGTCCTTTTCCACGAACTTCTTTACGTCGTAACGGTTCTTGTTCATGTTAAAGTCCGGGATCAGCACCCGGCCCTCGTAAAGGTCGTCCACCAGCAGTTCCCCTTCCGGGATTGTAAAGCTGCTGCCGGCGGGCTCCTTCGGAACAGCGGGCTCTTCCCCGCCCAGAGAGAGAACCACCGCCGTGACGATCAGGATCAGCCCAATAAGCCCCGCCAGAATTCCCAGATACAGTTTTTTCTTCTGTGTCGGATCCAGATGCACCGCGCTCCCTCCTTTCGGCAGCGGATTTCCTGTTAAGCCCTTTTTAATATTTCTTCAGCGCCAGGCTGAAGGGTACGGTGCCCTCAATGCCGGGGACAGTTCCTTCCTTGGTGTACTGCCAGATCTTATAGTCGTAAAAGAAGCTGGGAGCGGTGCGGAATTCGGCATACCACATATCGTAATCCTTCAGGCGTTCCAAATTGAGGCTGTCGTAGCCCATGGATTTGTCGCAGTAATAGGCGGCGGTGCGGCCGGTGGCCTTCACCTTTTTGCAGAAGGTGTCGATAAAGCCTGTCACCTGCTCGCCGTTGCAGCGCACCGTCCGGGAATCCGGATCCTTGCTGCCGTCGTCCTTGGTGTCGTACTCCCAGTAGAAGGCAATGGGATAGGATACATTATAGCTGCGGATTTTCTCCAAAACGAAATTGGCTTCCTCCTCTGCCTCGGCGTCGGTGACGGCCTTGGAATAGAAGTACACGCCTACGGGGATCCCCGCTTCCTCGGCGCCCTTCATGTTGGCCTCAAAGTTGGGGTCGGGCATGATCTTCCCCTTCTCAAACTGGCGCCAGCCCACCCGGATCATGGCGAATTCCACGCCGCTGTCCGCCACCTGGTTCCAGTCGATCTCCCCCTGCTTCATGCTCACGTTGATCCCCAGGAAGGAATCGCCGCCCTCGTAGGTGATGATGCCCTTGCGCTCCACAAACTGGTCGGGCCGGTAATTCTTGCTGGTGGGCGCGTTGAAATAGGGAATGGTCATTTCCCCTTCATAGAGGTCGTCTACCGTCAGCTCGGTGGAACCGTTTTTCGCCACCAGTTTCACACTGCTTTCCCGGGGGCCCTGCAATAACGTGACAGCGCTGGCGACAATTAGAACCACCAGTAAAACGGCGATCGTCACCAGAAAAATCCTGCGTTTGTTTATAGAATCCATCAACGGTTCAATCCTTTCCGATAGGCGCAAAAAGGCAGACTACTGCTTATATAGGCTTTATTATACAGGAAAACCTTGAAAAACGCAATATTTTCCCGTCAAATACCCAAATTTTACGCGCTTGCCGAATTCTTCCTTTTGGTGTACAATAGGAAAAACCGGACTGCGGCAAGGGTTGGGAAAGGAGTGCGTCCATGAAAGCTGAAAAGGATTTTGTACGGGAGCTTGGCCGGGCGGTGACCTTTCTCCAGCGCGGCCGGCGCAAATTTATGGGCGAACGCCTGCGTGACTACGGCTTTTCCGGGCCCATGTACACCATTCTGCTCCATGTGGCCCGGCACCCCGGCGCCACCCAGGACAGCATTGCCACCCACATGTACCTGGACAAGTGCAATGTGGCGCGGCGCACCAAAAAGCTGGAGGAACTGGGCTATCTCCGCCGGGAAACGGATCAGCTGGACCGCCGGCAGAATAACCTCTATCTCACGGACCGGGGCGAAGAGCTGGTCCCGATTATCCGCGAGTATCTCGCCCAGTGGGGCGAGACCACCGCCGCCGCCCTGAGCGAACAGGAACGCGCCGTTCTCATCTCCCTGCTGTCGAAAATGACCGGCCAGGACCGGCTGTAAAAACCGAAAGCCCCCTATGGGGGCTTTTTTCATGCCTCTTTTTGAACCAGCTCCAAAAATTCCGTCCGGCTGTACAGGGCGTTCAGCGCCTGCAAAAAGCCGTTGGCGGAAAGGTGCTGGGGCAGGCCCAGCTTTTTTTGAAGGGCCCTGCGCTTTTCCGCGCTGTCCGCCCCTCCGGAAAGGCCCAGCAGGAACAGGTCCGCCTTGGTGATCTTTTCCGCCTGGCCCGCCGGCTTCCGGGAGACCCCCTCTATGGTGGCCCCGGCCCGCTCCAGCGCTTCCCGCAGGGCGGCAAGCTCCATGCCCTCCACGCCCAGCTTTCCCTCTTTGGAGGGCGCCGCTTTCCGGCGCTCCTTCCCGAAGATGTCGGGAATATAGGCGTGCTTCACCTGGTCCTTCGGGATACAGGAAGCGATTTTCCCCCGGATCAGGAACCCGGCGCCGTCGCTGTCCGTCAGGACCACCAGGCCCCGTTCCCGGGCCAGCCTGCGCAGGTATTCCAGCTTTTCCCCGTCCCGGAAAAGGCCGAAGCCGTCGGTGGTTACAATCAGGCCGTCCACCAGGGCGGAAAGCCTGCTCTTGTCGTAGCGGCCCTCCACCACAATGGCCTCCTTCACCCGGATCACGGCCGTTCCTCCTTCCGGCTCAGCAGCTTGGCGATCAGCTCCTCCAATACGATCCTGCCCTCCAGCCGGGAACCCTTCAAAGCCATGTCCGCCTCCAGCAGCAGATCCAAGCTCTGCCGCAGCACCTCCGGCTTCAGGGAGCGGCCGTTCCGCTCGGCGTTGCGCAGGCGGAATTCCTTGCCCTTATAGTCGCCGTATTCCCCGGCGGCAGCGGCGGGCTGACCGCTTTCCAGCGCCGCCCGCACCCGCGCCATGTCTACGTAGGCCGAAGCCAGCGCCCCCAGTATGGCGATGGGCTCCTCGTTCTGATAGAGCAGCGTGTCCAAAAGGCTGTAGGCTTTTTCATAATTGCCCGCCACCAAGGCGTTTGACATGAGGAACACCGTGGTCTCCATTGTTTTGGGCACCAGGTCTTCCACCATGTCCGCCGTGATCTCCGGCGGGCCTCCGGAAGCGCTGCCCAGGGCAAAGGCGCACAGCTTTTCCATCTCGCCCAGCAGCTGGGTCACGTCCCGGCCGGCGTATTCCACAATGCGGCCGGCCAGCTGCCGGGACAGGCCGCAGCCTGCCTTTTCGGCCTCCCGCAGCAGCAGCTTCTGCAGGTCCGCCTCGCTGCGCCGCTCAAAGAACAGCACGCCGCCCTTTTCCTGAACTTTTTTCAAAAGCTTCTTCCATTTGGCGGACTTTTTCCCGTCGAATTCCAGCGTGGGGTACCAGAGCACCAGCGTGGTGGTTTCCGGCACGGAATCCAGCAGCTCGTAGAGCTTGTCCAGCTCGGCGCTGTCCCGTTCTTCCACGTTCCAGTCGGAAAGGGCCACGCATTTGTGTTCGGCAAAAAAAGGCAGGGCTTCCACCGCGTCCGCGATGCTGTCCACCGAAGACCCGGAACCAAACTCCTGGCAGTTGAATTCGGGGAAGGACTCTCCCCCGGCCCTACGGATCAGCCGCCGGGCTCCCCGCTTTACCAAATATTTTTCCTCGCCGGCCAGCAGATAGAGGCTGTACAGTTCCCCTGCGGCAAGTTGTTTTTTCAGTTCGCTTTCTCCCATCTCGGGCATAAGCTTTCCCCCCTGAAACGGATCGTTCCGTCCGGCAACAGCTGAAACCGCAGGCCTTCGCCTTCGGGCAGCAGATACCGGCCGGGCGGCAGCCCGTCCAGCGTCTGTATCAACCCGCCGCCGTCCATATCCAGTATAGCATCATTTTGCAAAACGGTAAACGCCGAATTTATTTCGCTGTCCGTTTGGGTGGTAAAAAGCAGTTCGCACCGGCCCGGTCCTGTACCGGTGGTCTCCACCGCCACCGAGACGCCGTTGACACACAAAGTCAGCCGTCCCATATCGTGGGAGGAAACCGCCGTCACTCCTTCCAGCAGCTGGAAACTTTCCCCGTCCCGAAGATAGCTCCGTTTGCAGTCCCCGGCCGCCAGAGCCAGATCCCGGCCCAGGTAGGCCCCTTCCGGCAGTACCAGCCTTTCCACGTCAAAGGCGTCCAGGATCTCCCCGGCGGCCTGCCGTATCTCACTGTCCCGGACTGGCAGGCACAAAGTCTCCACCTTTCGGATATTGTACTCTGCCAGCAGGGAAGCGGCGCCCCAGGTCCTGTAGCCTCCCAGATTCAATACAGCGGCCTTGTCCCCCTTCATCACCAGCAGGCAGCGGGAATCCCCGGAGGCCGCAAAGATCACCGTTTCCTCCGTCCCAATCCGGGAAAGACCCGTTAAAAGCAGCAGGGCTGTCAGCACAATCCCGATCCCAGCCCGGTTCCGGTTCAAAGCAGCCAAAAGCAGCGCGGCCAACAGCAGCAGGCCTATGGCCGCCAGCTGGACGGGCTCCCGCAGGCTCCAATAGCCGCCCGGGATCCGGGACAGCCGCTCCGCGGCCCACAGGACGAATTTCGCAAGCCACCCCGCGGCAAACAGAACAGGCGCTGCCAGGCCCTCCAGAGGAAGCAGGCTGAGCAGGACCCCGGCCATGGAAACGTAGAGCAGCAGCGTACAGGGCAGGATCAAAAGGAGATTGGCCAGCGGAGCCACCAGGGGCAGCCCGCCGAACACCGCCAGCTGGAAGGGCAGGGTTCCCAGCGTCACGGAAAAGGTGACGCCAAGGGAAGAAGCCGGAAAGGCAAGCACTTTCTCAAGCCTGGGCCGGTTCCGGAAGGGCCGCAGCAGCCTTGCCGCTATGGGCCCGGACCACAGCAGGATCCCCAGAGTGGCAAAAACCGACAGGGCAAAGCTCAGATCTCCGCCAGAAAAGGGACTGCACACGCAGATGCCCAGCACTGCCGCGCCCAGGGAATTGAGAGCGTCCGGCTCCCTACCCAAACTGTCCGCCAGCAGATACAGCAGAAACATGACGCCGCCCCGCAGGGACGAGGAACGGCCGCCCGTCACGCACAGGTATAGGATCACGGCCAGGGCGGTGAGAAGGTTCCTGCCCGCTTTGCCCAGCGGCAGCCTGCCGAACAGCAGGGACAGGAACATGGCGATGGCCGCCACGTGCAGGCCGGATACCACCAGCAGATGGGAAGCCCCGATCCGTTTGAAATGGCCGTAGTCCCGGTCAGAGACCTGTTCCCGTTCTCCCAGCAGCATGGCGCGGATCAGCCCCGCCTCATTGCGGGGCAGGTTCTGTTCCAGCTTTCTGGCCAGCAGGTGGCGCAGCCCGGCAAAGAGCTTTCCCGGCGGGCAGCCCAGCTCCGGAATGACTGTTCCCGCCCCGCCGGTCAGGGAACCGCCTATGGCGGCGCCCTTTGCCCACTGGGAATTCCGGGCAGAGTACAGCCCGCCGGAATGGTCAAAGGCGTAGAGCCGGACCGTGCATTCCAGGCCGTCATAGGGGCGGCACTCAAAGGGCTGCCAGGCGGACAAAATCAACGTGAATTCGGGTATATCCAGGTTCCTGCCCTCACAGGAGACCCGCTCCGCCCGCACCGGGTATTTGAACCTGCCGCCGGAAACTTCCGGGTAATCCAAAACCGTGCCCCGCAGCAGGACCACTTTGCCGTCTAATTCTTCTGCCGGCAGCATTTCCCCGGAAAGCGCCGCCTGATAGCGGCACAGGCAGAACCCGGCTGTCAGCAGCGCCGCCCCCAGCGCCAGGCCCCGCCGAATAAAAGAAGCTCTCAGGTGCAGAGGGCCTGAGAGCTTTCGATGCATAACAAGAGAAACAAGAAGCGCGCAAAAACCCGTTCCCGCACAGATCCCGATCCATACCGGCAGGAGGTTTTGGCCGGTCACAGCCGCCAGCGCCAACGCGGCGAAAGCGGAAAATCCCAGCAGGACAAAGGGGCGCTTCACAGCTTACTTAAAGAACAGGGGAAGGGGCTCCAAGAAAATGATGTCGTCCCGGTCTTTGGCGTCTCCTTCAGCCAGCACACAGGCCTTGCCGACCACCTGGCCGCCCACCGCGTGGAGCAGCTCCTCTATGGCCGCCAGGGATTCCCCCGTGGAGATCACGTCGTCCACGATGAGAATGCGCTTTCCCTTCAGGTTTTCGCAGTCCGCCTTGCTGAGGTACAGCTTCTGGACGCCGGCGGTGGTGATGGATTTCACCTCCACGTGAATGGGGTCTTCCATATAGGCCTTTACACCCTTGCGGGCCACCACGTAATTGCGGCAGCCGACGCGGGCCATCTCATAGGCCAGGGGGATCCCCTTGCTCTCGGCGGTGACGATCACGTCGTGGTCGGGACAGCGCTCCAGCAGGGCTTTTGCCGCCGCCTCGGTAATCTCCACATCGCTGAACATGACGAATCCGGCAATGTCCATGTGCTCGTTGATGGGGCAGATGGGCAGCGCCCGTTCGCACCCGGCGATATTCATTTTATAGGTTTCACTCATGTCTGTTCTCTCCCTTATCCGACTGCCCCCAAAGGGCTCAGTCTATGGATTGATTGTATCACACGCGAACCCAAAACACAAGGAGAATACCCCGCAAAATTTGCAATTTTGCGGGGGCCCCTTCCCTCTTCGGCGGCTGAGTCAGTCCTTGGGAAACGGCGGCCAACCC
>CAZBDS010000053.1:0-8517 GCA_964490735.1 uncultured Acutalibacter sp.
AAGAGAAAAGGAAGAAGGGAACTCCCCTCTTCCTTTTTTGTTTGGCAGCTTATTTGCAGTAAATCTCGATGGCGTTGCTCATCAGCCGGGCGGCGCCGGGGCCGTGGGAATCGATGTTTTCCCGGAACCGGCTGTCCCCCAGGTACATCTGCCCCAAGCCCGCCAAGATCTCGTTTGTGCAGGGGTAGTACCATTTGGAAATGCAGGCCTGCCACTCCCCCACCAGAGCCTGGACCCGGGGATCCTCGGGGCTTGCATCCGCCAGCGCCCCAAAGCGGTCCAGCAGGGCGTTCATTTCCCGCAGGGCGGCTTCGTTCTGCTGTTCGGTGCGGGCCTGTTCCCGGCGCTGGCTTTCTTTATACGCCTCCGTGCTGCCCCAGCGCTCTTTGACCTCCTGGGCATACTGTGCCTTGGCCTGCTCGTACTCCTTTGAACAAAAGGGTTCAAAATTCATAGCAGTCTCTCCTTTCAACAGGGTGTCCACCAAAGCGATGACGCCGTCCAATCTGCGGCGCTTGCGCTTCAGCAGTTCTTTTTGACGGAGGAACGCCGCCTGTTTGTCCCGCTCCGGAATGTCCAGCAGGGCGGCGATGTCTTTCAGGGGAAAGTCCAACTCCCGCAGCAGCAGGATCTCCCGAAGGCGGGAAAGCTCCGCCTGCCCGTAAAGCCGGTAGCCTGCCGGAGAAAGCTCAGAAGGCCGCAGCAGACCGATCTGATCATAATAGCGCAGGGTCTTTGCGCTGACCCCAGTCAGTCTGGCCGCCTCTTGAATTTTCAGCTTCATGGCTTTGCCTCCTTCCGTCAAAAAGAGCATACACCCTGCCCCAAGGGGAAGGTCAAGAAAAATTTTTTACGCTTGCAAAACCTCCCCGATTTCTCCGTATTTCCCCTGGAAAAAGTCCTCAAACACCGCAATTGCCGCACCGATCAACGATGGGTTTTTCAAGGTGGAGGTAAGAAGGGGAATCTTTTTTCCGGCAATGGTGCGGCCGTTTACAAACCGTTCCAGCGGAAGTACGATTTTCTCTTTGGCCTGGGCCAGCGTACTGCCGATGATGATGGCGGAAGGATCGAAAATATTGCACAGTGATACCAGCAGGTTGCCAAGATAAAAGGCTTCCTGCTCCATCTGCCCGACGCAGCAGGGATCTCCCTGCTCCAGCCGCTCTAAAAAGGCGGGCCAGTCCAGCTTGGCAAAGGAAGAGCTTCTGTCCTCCAAATAGGCCTCATTGACGGCGGCAAGCAAGCTTGGAATGGAGGCATACAGCTCAATGCAGCCCCGGTTGCCGCACTCGCACTGCTCCCCGTTTACGTCGATGCTGATATGCCCGAATTCCGCGCCCAGGCCGGAGGAACCCCGAAACAGCTTCCTGTCGAGAATAATGCCGCCCCCCACGCCTTCGTCCACGATAATCTGCAGAAAATTGGGCAGATCCCGGCCGTAGCCGCAGTACAGCTCCGCCAGGGTGTGGGCCTCGGCGTTGTTGAACATGGTGATGGGAAGGTTAAAATGCCGCTTTAAAAAGTTGCCCACAGGCACGTTTTTCCAGTTGAAGAAATTGGGAGGATTCAAAATGGTGCAGTTTTCGTAGTCGATGGGGCCGGGAGTGACGATCGCCAGGCCGATGATCCGTTTCTCCCCGTTTGTCTGCAGGATATCGCCGACCATTTCCCGCAAAACTTCCAGGGCGTGTTCCAGAGTCTCGTCAGAAGAAAAGAGGTATTCGCCCTGGAAAAGAACGGCAAATTTCAAGTTGACAAGGGCCACGGAAAAACCCTTCCGGCTGAAATCAACGGCAATGGAAAAGCACCGGTCCGGGCAGATTTGCAGCAGGACCGGCCTGCGGCCGCTGGAGGGCGCAGGCCGGGAAATCTGCGATTCGGCAATGACACCCAGTTCCAGCAGGCGGGAGACAATGGGGGTGATTCCGCCCTTTGTCATGTGCAGTTTTTTTGCCAGAGCGGCCCTGGAAATCCCGTCGGAGCAGAAAATCTCGCTTAAGACCCTGGCTTCATTTTCCATGCGGATAGTGGCGGTGGTTTTGATGACAGGCTGTTTCAAATAAAAACCTCCCGAATGGAGTTTGTTTGATACTATAACAATACATCGAAACAACCTGTCTGTCAACAAGGGGAAAGCCTGGGAAAGCGCGGGGTTCTCCCCTGGAAATCCCGGAAAAATCATGGTGAAAAAGAAAATGAAAAGAAGGGTTGACAAACCGGCGGAAAGGTGATTTACTGTAATTAGTAATCGACTCAAACAAATTTGCCCGTTTTAGCCAATTATTCTTTCAGGAGGAACGCTTTATGGAACTGCTTCGGCCAACCGTTTTTGATTTCAGTCATATCACCACCTACGACGCACGGGACCGCACCAACCTGGTGCGGATCGACACGCTGGGCGTTCCCGGCAGGGACAGGAGCAGCTTTCAAAGCCCGGAGCTCAGCCTGCTGGCCGAGAAGATCCGGGAAGCACGAGCCCACGAACGGCCGGTCATTCTTTTTTACGGAGCCCACGTAATCAAGTGCGGCCTGTCCCGGTATTTGATCGATCTGATGCGCCGGGGGATCCTCACCCATATCGCGTCCAACGGCGCGGGGAGCATTCACGATTTCGAGCTGGCCTATCTGGGGGGCACCTCAGAGCATGTGCCCACCGCCATTGAGGACGGTTCCTTCGGCATGTGGGAGCAGACGGGCGCCTGGATGAACGAGGCGATCCAAAAGGGGCGTGAAAAGGGATACGGCTACGGCGAAGCGCTGGCGCACTACGTGGAAGAACACCCGGAGAAATTCCCCTACCGGGAGGACTGCGTGTTTTATAACGCCTATGCCGGAGGCGTTCCCGCCACCTATCACGTCACCATGGGCACGGACATTATCCACCAGCACCCTTCGGTGGATTTCGGCGCCCTGGGGGCCGCCAGCGGGAAGGACTTCAAAATCTTCGTCAACTCCATCAAGGACCTGGAGGGCGGCGTGTTTTTGAATGTGGGCTCCGCCGTAACCGGCGCCGAGGTGTTTTTGAAGGCCCTTTCCATCGTGCGCAACAACGGCTTTGCAACTCAGCACATCACCACCGCGAATTTTGACATTATCCCGCTGGGAGATTACAAGTCCGACGTGAGCAAAGAACATTTCCACTATTACTACCGGCCCCGAAAGAATATCATGAACCGTCCGGTAAGCATGGGCGGCACCGGGCTTTACATCTGCGGGAACCACAACGACACCATTCCCACCCTGTATCAACTGCTTACAGAAAAGGAAGAGAATGCATGAAGCTGCAAAAAGAGCAACTGGAACAGATCCTCAGCGGCCTGCGGACGGTAAAGGTAGGCATGATCGGGGACGCCTGCATCGATATTTACTGGAAAGCGGACATGACCAAGAGCGAGCTTTCTCGGGAAGTACCCCACTACCCGCTGCCCATTTTTGAGGAACGGGTGTCCCTGGGCGCGGGGGCCAACGTGGTCAACAACCTGGCGGCTCTGGGCGCGGAGCAGATCCGTTATGTCAGCTTTATCGGCACGGACTGGCGGGCAGGGCTTTTCAAGCAGCAGCTGGCGGCCATCGGCGTTTCCGGAGAGCTGGTGGTGTCCTCCGATCAGGTGGTGACGCCGGCCTACTGCAAGCCGATCCGCTGCGGTATGTCCGATGTCTGCTACGAAGACCCCCGGCTCGACTTTGAGAACCGGCAGCCCATTCCCCGCCGGGTGGCGGAACAGCTGCGGGAAAATTTCCTGTCGGTGGCGGAAGAAGCGGATATTCTGCTGGTTTCCGACCAGTTCCAATACGGCTGCGTCACACCGGAGATCATTGAGGACTTGGAAGCCGTCGGCAAAAAGAAAACTGTGGTCGTGGACAGCCGGAACCAGATCGCTCAGTATCGCCATGCTATTCTCAAGCCCAACGAGGTGGAGGCCTGCCGCTGTCTGGGCTGGGATACGGGCCGTTCCTCGGAGCTCCCCTTTATGGAGTCCGCCGCCGGCCGCCTGCTGGAGCAGACTGCGGCGCGAAAGGTTTTGATCACGCTGGGTGAAAACGGCTCTCTCTGCCGCGACAGGACAGGCAGCACGCATATCCCCGCTTTCCCCGTGGAGGGCCCCATCGACATCGTTGGAGCGGGAGACGCTTTCCTGGCGGCTTTTTCCCTTGCCTTTGCGGTCACGGAGAATGAGGTCTGCTCCGCGGAATTCGCCAGCTTGGTTTCCTCTATTGTCATCAAAAAAATCGGTACTACGGGAAGCGCCTCCCCGGACGAGCTGCGGAGCGCTTACCGGTTTTACGCGGCAAGGGCCCAGGCCCCTTGCCGGAAGGAGGAGGGATAACCATGGAACGGATCTTGTGCTGCCGGGAATTTCCCTGTATCCCTCAGATCCGGGCGGCAGTCTTCGATTTTGACGGGACCCTTTCCACCCTGCGCTGCGGCTGGGAAAAGATCATGCGGCAGCTGATGCTGTCGGTGCTCTCACCGGGAAAGGAACCCACCGCCGCCCTGGCGGAAAAGGTGGACCGGTATATCGACGAGTCCACCGGGATCCAGACGATCTACCAGATGGAGTGGCTGGCCCAGGAAGTCCAAGCGGAAACGGGAGCTCCCGCTTTGGACCCGTGGGACTATAAAGCGCAGTACAATACCCTGCTGATGCAGCAGGTGGAGCTTCGGAAAAGGCGTCTGGAAACCGGAGAAGCCTCAGCCGAGGAATATCTCGTTCCCGGAAGCCTCTGGTTCCTGCGGTATCTGCGGGACGCCGGGATAAAAATTTACATCGCCAGCGGCACGGACGACGAGGACCTTCAAAAGGAAGTAACACTGCTTGGGGTCACCCCGCTGATCTGCCGCGCCAAAGGTGCGCCCCACCGCCAAAAAAGCTGTTCCAAGGAAGCGGTCCTCCGGGAGATTTTGCAGACGGAAAAGACCCCTCCCGAAAATCTGCTGGTGGTGGGCGACGGGAAGGTGGAAATCGCCTTGGGAAACCAGGCAGGCGCCGTCACCCTGGGCGTGGCCAGCGACGAACGGTACTTCTCGGGGGACTTTCACCCGAAGAAGCTGGAAAAGCTGAAACGGGCAGGCGCCGACTGCGTCATTCCCGATTTTACCGTTTTGCAGAATGTTTTACCGCCCCACTGACCGAAACCAGAAGAAGGGAGCAAACTTATGAAATTCACAAAAGAAAACATCATTTTTGTCAAGCTGGAGGAACTGCGGAAAGAGATTTTTGACAACGTGCTGGAGATTCCCGTCTGGCAGACCAGGTCCGGCTTCTACACAGGTGAAAACCGGTATCGCGATGTGGATCCGGAGGAAACTCCTATTTCCGTAGGGGACCACTGGACCTGCAGCGACTACTTCACCCGGTGGTTCCGAGCGAAGGTACAGGTACCCGAGGAATTTTCCGGCAAGCCTCTGGCACTGGAACTGGAATTCGGTGGGGAAGGCATTGTACGGGTCAACGGCGAGATCCGTTCCGCCATCACTTCCTATCTTGAGAAAAACGACGCCCTGCGCACCCGGGTCATGCTTTCCGGGCAGGCCAAGGCGGGAACGGAATATGAGGTGGAAATCGAAGCCCACCTAAATTACATGGAATTCTTTTCGTTCCGCATGGGCGGCGCAAAGGAGATCGAATACACGATCCGCACAGCTCGCCTGGTCACCATCAACCCTGTGGTGGAATCCTACTATTTTGACGTGCTCAATGCCTTTGACGCTTTAAAAACCCTGCGGAACCCGGCGGACCGCCTGGCAAAGTCCCAGACGAGAATGCCGGACGAGCTGGTAGCGCTGGCGGAGGCCTGCGGCGGGGACACCTACTATTACGACAAGCTGGCCCAGGCCATTACCCGGTCGCTGACCTGCGTGGACTTTGATCTGGGCCGTAAGAAAATGCTGGAAACCATTCCGGCAGCGGCGGAAGTGCTGCAAAAAGAACTGGAAGCCCTGCCGGGCCCCTCCCATGGCGTTGTGAAATTTGTGGGCCAGGCCCACATCGACACCGCCTGGCTGTGGCCGGTAAAGGAATCCATGCGGAAGTCGGCCAAAACCCTTTCCAATGTCTGCGATCTGATGGACCGGTACCCGGAATTCACTTTCGCGTTCAGCCAGCCCCAGCTTTTTGCCTTCGTTAAGGAAAACTATCCCGAGCTGTACCAAAAAGTGAAAGAGAAAGTAAAGTCCGGCCAGCTGGAGCTGGTGGGAAACACCTGGGTGGAAATGGACACCAACGTCCCCTCCGGCGAATCGCTGGTGCGCCAGCTGCTGTACGGCCGCCAGTTCTTCCTGCAGGAATTTGGGAAATGCTCCGACGTGTTCTGGATGCCGGACGTGTTCGGCTACACCTGGGCGCTCCCCCAGATCATCAAGCGCTCCGGCATGAAGTACTTTTTCACCTCTAAGCTCATCAACAACGACGACAACCGCTTCCCCTATTCCCTGTTCCGCTGGCAGGGCGCCGACGGGACGCGGATCACCACCTACCTGCAGCGCCTGAACTATAACGGGAACCTCTGCGCAAACACGCTGCAGACCCTCTACACCCGGTTTGACCAAAAGAGCGTGCTGGACGAAGCCCTGATGACCTTTGGGTTTGGAGACGGCGGCGGCGGGCCCACCTATCAGATGCTGGAAAAGGCAAAGCGTTTAAAGGAATTCCCGGCCCTGCCCAAGCTGGAGCTGTCCACCTCGGCCTCCTTCTTTGAGGACGCGGACGCGGTGGCGGATCAGCTGCCTGTATGGAACGACGAGATGTATTACGAATTCCACCGGGGAACCTATACCTCCCAGGCAAACACAAAAAAGAACAACCGCAGCTGTGAAAAGCTGTACCGGAAAGCGGAGATCGCAAACGTGTTCGCCTATGACGAGCTGCAGAAGGAATACCCCTACGCGGAGCTTTTGCAGGGCTATCACAAGTTTTTGACAAACCAGTTCCACGATATCCTGCCCGGTTCCTCCATTCACAGCGTATACGAGGACGCGGCAGAGGACTACGCCTTTGTACGGGAAAACGGCAATCGTCTGTTTGCTCAGGCTGCCCGGCAGCTTGCGGAAAATATCCCCCACCGGAAAAATGAAGTAATCGTCTTTAACTTCCTTTCCTGGAAGACCACCGGAGTGGTTTCCTTCGATCTGGCGGGGACAGGTCTGGAAGACGCCAAGGCCCTGACCGTGCGGGACAGCCGTGGAAACTTCTGGCCGGCAGTTCGTCCCGATCCCGCCTCCGGTTTGGTAGAATTCACCGCCCACGAGGTCCCGGCCATGGGTTATTCCACCTATACGCTGGAGCAGGCTTCCCAAGGGGAAGACGATCCCCATGGGGTAAAGGTCTCCGCCCAGGAAATGGAGAACGATTTTTACAAGGTGACCTTCAACGAAAACGGGGAGCTCTCGGGCATTTACGACAAGCGAAACCACCGGGAGGTGCTGACGGGCCCCTCCAACGTGCTGAAGATCTTTGAAGACAAACCGGCCGGCGAATCCGCCTGGAACATCGATCTGGAATACCAGAACAAGTGCTGGACCCTGAACGAGCCCCAGTCGATAGAAGTGATAGAGGCCGACGGCGTAAAGGGCGTGATCCGGGCTGTCCGGCAGTTCCACGAGTCTAAAATCGTACAGGACATCGTGCTGTACCGGGACCTGGACCGGATCGATTTCAAGACCCATGTGGACTGGAACGAATCGGAAAAAATGCTGAAGGCCGAATTCTTGGTAGACGTACTTTCCTCCCGGGCCGCCTATGAAATCCAGTTTGCCGCCATTGAACGGCCCACCCACGACAACACCAGCTTTGACAGGACAAAATTTGAGGTTCCGGCCCACAAATGGGCAGACCTCTCCGAGGGAAAATACGGCGTCAGTCTGCTCAATGACTGCAAGTACGGCTATGACATCAAAGAGAACCGCATGCGCCTTACCCTGCTTCGCTCCCCCGTTCTGCCCGACCCCACCGCGGACAAGGGCCCCCACGATTTTGTGTACTCTTTGATGCCGCACAAGGGAAACTGGATCGAAGCCAATACGGTCCGCGCAGGCTACGAGCTGAACAATCCCCTGGAGCCGGTGTTGTGCGGCGCCGACGTAACCGGTGGCCCGCTCCCCCGGGAAAAGTCCTACCTGTCCTGCAGCGCAGAAAACGTGGTGATCGACACGGTAAAGTGCGCGGAGGATCAGAGCGGAATTATTGTGCGCCTGTACGAGTCTTCCGGCAGCAAGACGGACATGGCAATGAAAGTGGGGTTTGCCTGCTCCCGGGCCGTGGAATGCAACCTGATGGAAGAGGAGGAACGGGAAATCTCGCTGAAAGAAGGGAAGCTCTCGTTTGTTATGAAGCCCTTTGAAATAAAGACCTTTAAGCTGTGCCGGTAAGGCCAAAAACATAGCTGCAAAGGACCTGAAGGCCGGGCGGCGCTTCTTCTGGAGCGCCGCCCGGCCTGATCTTCACGGTTCCTTGGTGCAGTATCTCGTATAACTGGTAAATTTCAAATTTACCCCCAGCGAACGGGCCAGATCCG
>CAZBDS010000054.1:0-8451 GCA_964490735.1 uncultured Acutalibacter sp.
GTCTTCCACGTCCTTCTTTTCCTCGGCCTTTTCCAGCTTGGTGGGCATCAGCTCAATGGGGCAGGCGGCCACGCACTTGCCGCAGCGAATACAGTCCGAGGGCTGCATGAGGGCGGCTTCCTGCCGGTCAAAGGCCAGAATGGCGTTGTTCTGCTTCAAGATCGGCAGCTCATCGGAGGTGATGGCGATGCCCATCATGGGGCCGCCCATCAAAAGCTTTTGAGGCTCTGACTTGTATCCCCCGCAGAACTCGATCACGTCCTTAATGGGGGTGCCCACCGGCACGATGACGTTCTGGGGGAAGCGGACGGCGGAGCCGTCCACCGTTACCCGTTTTAAGGTGAGGGGCATGCCGGTGCGCATGTAACTTGCCAGGAAGGAGATGGAGGCGATGTTCATTACGAGGCAGCCCACGTCGGCGGGCAGCTTTCCGGTCGGCACCCGGCGGCCGGTGCAGGCCTGCACCAGCACTTTTTCCGCGCCCTGGGGGTAGCGGCTTTTCAGCGCCAGCACCCGCACCTCGTCCTGGGGGTCCAGCACCGGGTTGTCGGCAATGCTGTGCAGCTGCTGGATCACGTCGGGTTTGTTGTCCTCCACGGCGATCAGCACCCGGTGAACGTCCAGAATCTCTTTGACCTTGTAGATGCCGTCCAGCACGTTTTTGCCGTTTTCCAGGGCTTCCCGGTGGTCGGAGGTCACATAGGGCTCGCATTCGGCCACATTGATGATCAGCGTGTCGATTTTCTTGTCGTCCGGCACATTCAGCTTAACATGGGCGGGAAAGCCGGCCCCGCCCAGGCCCACCAGGCCGGCGGAGCGGGCCGCCGCGGCCAGCTCTTTCTTATCCCGAATGGCCGCGGGGGGATAGATGCCGGGGTCGGTTTCCATGAGGCCGTCGGATTCCACCACGACGGCTTCGGTCATCTGGCCGCCCACCAGCATGACTTTGGTGATCTCGGTCACCGTGCCGGACACGGAGGAATGCACCGGGGCCGAAACGTACGCTTCGGAATCGCCCACCACAGTGCCCACATAAACGTGGTCCCCCTTTTTCACCGTGGGGACGCAGGGCGCGCCGATATGCTGCTGCATGGGCAGGATTACCTTTTGGGGCGGGGGCATGACAGCAGTGGGAGCGTCCCAGGTGTTTTTGTGATGGGGAACGCCTGCGCCGCCATGGGTGCGGAACGGGCGCTTCGGGAATGCTAATTCCACCTGATCCACCAGCCTTTCTTTTTCAGTGTGAAAATGTTCGCTGTTCCTATTGTACAATAAGGCGGAAACCTTTCGCAACAGGTTTCTGCCCAATTTTCTCTTTTTCTAGGAAATGGCACGTTCCAGAACGAAGAGCCCGCACTTTTTTCCGGACACGAGAATTCGGTACTCTTGTTGCAAAGCCAGCCGGGGAACGGCTTGGACAGCCTGCAGCAGCTCCTCGCCGGCGGCGGTGAGAAGAACCAGCTTCCCTCCGGGCTTCAGGACGAAATCCACCTGCTCCAGCATCTGCCGGTAAAACTCGGGGAGGGACAGCTCTGTTTCCCGGTACAGGCCCCAGGGTGGATCGGTGATCACCGCGTCCACGCTGTTTGGGGGGAGAACCCGGCTGAGCGCTAGGGCGTCTTGCCGCTCCACCACCACGGAGTCCCGCTTTTTGCCCAGGTTTTCCCGGGTGCGGGCCAAGGGCCGGGGGTCGTTGTCAAAGGCGTACAGCCGGCTAAAGGGGAAACGCCTGCACCGCTCCAGGGGAATGGAGCCGTAGCCGCAGAAGGGGTCCAGCACCGTGTCGGTGTGCTTGGGACGGCTGAGCCAGCACATCAGATAGGCAAGCTCCGGGTGCAGCCGGCCGGGCTCCAGCACCTTGTCGTAGGCGGTGTGCCGGGACAGCCGCTTCAAAAAATAGCAGGTTCCCTCGCTGCGGGACAGCAGCCAGAATTCCGTGTCGGGCCGGCTTCGGTCCACCCGCAGGCCGGAGACCCGGGCGATCTTGCTTTCCAGCCGGACACGCAGGCTCTTGTCCACGGCGGTCAGCCTGTTCTGGCGGGAGGTGACCAGCCGGAAGCTTTTGATCTTTCCGGCGTTCTCCCTCACTGGGGCCCAGTCGAACTGGGAATTCAGCAGCAGTGCCAAATAGGCGTCCAGCTCCCGGCCGTCTGTGGGCAGCTGGGCCTGGTGAATTACCCGGAACACGTTGTTCATGCAGAACAGGTTTAAATCGCTGTAAGGTACGGCGGTCTCAAAATCCGCCGCGCCGTCCAGCAGGGCGTTTACCCGCAGGTCCTTCAGCCGTTCCTTCAGGATCTCCCCCACGATGGCTTGGGCGCCGGAAGGGAAAGTGGCAAAAAAGCGGTTCACTTTCTCACCCCCGCCTCAGAATTGAAAATACACAAAGTCCTGGGGATCGTAGCCCTCTCCGTAAGAGCCGAAGATCAGGATCAGGACGATAAGCACAAAGTAAACCCCATACCGCAGGGCCACGGTGCCGTTGAGCTTTTGCCACAGCTTTTTCTCGGTGATCAGCCAGTCCAGCACGATCAGCACAACGGACAGGATCAGCACCATCAGCAGGGCGGAGAAGGACAGCCCAAAAGCGCCCCGGTCCGCGTGAAGGCCCGTCCAGGGGACAGAAAGAATCGAGCGGAAGATGAGGGCGGCGTCGGAAAGGGAGTTGGCCCTAAAAAGCACCCAGGCCGCGCAGACCAGGCAGAAGGTAAAGCACACCCGGAAGACCCGCAGCCACTTGGCGTCCTCGTGAATATGGGCCAGGGAAAACCACTTTTTCCGCAGGGGGTCCAGCAGCTTGGAGATCACTTGGTACAGGCCGTTTAAGAGCCCCCAGGCCACAAAGGTTAAGGCCGCGCCGTGCCACAGGCCGCTGACGGTGAAGACGATGAGAATGTTGAGAAGATGCCGGCCCTTGGAGCACCGGCTGCCGCCCAGGGGGAAGTACAGGTAATCTCGGAACCAGGAGGAAAGGGAAATGTGCCACCGCCGCCAGAAATCCTGGATTGAAACCGCCAGATAGGGGCAGCGGAAATTTTCCATCAGGTCAAAGCCCAGCATTTTGGCGGAGCCCCGGGCAATGTCGGAATAAGCGGAGAAATCGCAGTAGATCTGTATGGCGAAGGCCCCGGTGGCAAGGATCCATTCCCCGCCGGTCCGGCCCTGGGGAGCGTTGTACACCGCGTTTACCGCCACGGCCAGATTGTCCGCCAGCACCATTTTCTTGAAAAGCCCCCACAAAACGGGGAACATGCCGTCCCGAAGGTTCTCGACATGGAAGGGGTGGTATTCCTTCAGCTGGTGCAGAATGTTTCCGGAACGCTCGATGGGCCCCGCCACCAGTTGAGGGAAAAAGGAGACGAACAGCGCGTAGTCGGTAAAGTTTTTCTCCGCGGCGATGTCCTTCCGGTACACGTCCACGGTGTAGCCCAGGGCCTGGAAGGTGTAGAAGGAGATCCCCACCGGCAGCAGCACGTCCAGCAGGGGCGCGCTGAAGCTCAGCCCCAGCAGAGCGGCGCTCCGGGAAATGAGGCTGGACAGAAAATTGAAATACTTGAAGAAAAAGAGAATGAGAAGGTTCGCCGCAAAGCTGATGGCCAGCCAGAGCTTTTTCTTTCCCCAAAATGACTGCTCCACCAGCAGGCCGCACAGGTAAGTGATCCCGGTGGAAAACAGCATGAGAAGGGCATATTTCGGGTTCCAGCACATATAGAAAAAGTAGCTGCTCAGCAGCAGCTGATAGTTGCGGAACCTGCCCGGCAGCAGATAATAGACCAGAATGTTTACGACGAGAAACACAAGGTAACTGAGAGAGTTGAAATTCAAAAGGGAACCTCCTTGCCCCGTGACACGCGGTCACGGCCGATTCCGGAAAATCTTAATTGGCGGCTTTTTCTTTGGAGCGCATGCGGACGGGCTTGCCGTCCCATTCCGCCTTTCGCTCGGAAAAGTATCGGACCCGTTCCTGCCACAGGGCGGGGTCCTTTACCTCGGAGGCGCTAAACCCCAGGGTTTCGATTTTACCGCCCAGATACCGGGAGAATTTTTCCGATCCCCGGTAGTTGAAATGCAGGGTGTCAAAAAAGTCGGTGGAAAGGTCGAGCCCCAGAGAGTCGAACTCCCGGTCGAAATTCCAGAATTCCGCGCCCAGCCCCGTGATCTCCCGTTCCATTCTCTGCTGCAGCTCCTCGCTGGGCTGGTTGATGTTGGCAGTTAGGAAGAAGACGGGGACAATGTCCCGCTCTTTGCAGAAATCGATCATTTTGGCAATATAATCGAGATTTTCCGCGTAAACCTCCTCGGTGATTTTATAGCCCCGGTCCTTGGGCCCCTCCGCGGGCGAGGCCTGGTCCAAAAAGGTGTAGCCGGCCAAAAGGTCGGGCTCGTATCCATGCAGCCCCTTTTCCCAATCTTCCGGGGTCAGGCTGTCCCAGCGGTCGTGGTAAGCGTACAGGGGAAACAGCAGGCCGGGCTGGTCCTCCTGGGATGCTTCCTGAAAGGTGGGGATCAGCCGGTTCAGGCTCCAGGGCATATAGGTGAGGTTTACCTTTAGGGAATCGTCTCCCCGGCCCAGCAGCAGGCAGGTGGCTTCGATCAGCACCGCTTTGGGGGACTGGGTTTTGCAGGCTTCCAGCAGATACCGGTAGGTGATAGGGATCCGCTGGCTGGGCCCGGCCATGACAAAGGAGGTAAGGCCGGTTTCCTCGTAGATGACGGAAGGGACCACGTCGCAGTAGGCCAGCGAGGACCCGAAAACCAAAAGGTCCAGGCTGTCTTCCGGCTCCTGCAGGTACATGTCCCACACCGAACCGTAGTCGTGGCGCTTGGGCATCAGCACCGGCACGGAGACAGCGCAGAAAAGGGCCAGTGCCAGAAGAAGGCAGAGCAGGCCTGCGAGCTCCTTTTTCAGGTTCATCGATGTCTTTTGGCGGGGGGGAGCTTCGGTATTCAGCTGTTTCTCAGATCTAAGAGGCTGTTTCATCATAAGGGTAAGATTCCTGTAGGGCCCGGCCTTTTCAGCCGGGCTTTGCGTTTTATCGGTTTAGGTCCTGCTTGATCTGGGTGGTGGAGATCTCCGGCGTCCGGGGCAGGTAGACCACCTCGCACAGGTCTTTCAGGAAGTCGAATTTTCCCTCCCAGTCGTCGCCCATCACAAAGGTGTCCACGTGGTATTCTTTTACGTCCGAACGCTTTTGTTCCCAGTTTTCCTCGGGGATCACCAGATCCACGTAGCGAATGGCTTCCAGAAGCTGCTTGCGTTTCTCGTAGCTGAAATAGCATTTCTTTTGCTTTTCGTTCCAGTTGAATTCATCGGTGGACAGCGCCACGATCAGATAGTCCCCCTGTTCCTTGGCCCGGCGCAGCAAGTTGATGTGGCCGTAGTGGAGCAGGTCGAAGGTGCCGTAGGTGATGACGCGTTTCATGGGGAGGACTCCTTCCGAAATGGTTTCTTTAAGAGAGCTTGTCTTCCAGCCAGTCGGCAGTCTGTTTTGCGGCGCTGCCGCCGTTACAGATCCCGAATTCTTGCCGGAATGCTTCCACCCGGCGCAGGCAGCTTTCTTCCTCAAAGCTGAGAATGGCCTGCTCCAGCTGATCGTTGGTTTCCGCCAGGGCAAAGGGAAGCCTGCCGATGTCAAAGGTAAAATTCCGGTCGTCCCGGTAGGCTTGAAGGTCGTTTACATAGAGGAAACAGGGCCGGCCGGTCTGCAGAAAATCGAACATCACCGAGGAATAGTCGGTGAGCAGGGCGTCGCTTGCCAGATACAGCTCCTGAATGTCGGGATACTCGGAGGCGTTGCGCACCAAGGCCGAATCCAGGCCCAGTTCCCGGGCCTTTTCCGCGATGTTGGGGTGAAGCCTTGCGAGGATCAGCCATTCCCCGCCAAAGCGGCGGCTCAGCGCGCCGACGCACCGGCGGTACTCCACGTCGTAGGCGGAAAGCTCCATGTCCTTCCGAAAGGTGGGGGCGTACAGCAGCAGGCGCTTCCCCGGGGGGATCTCCAGGGCCTTCCGGACTTTTTCCACCAGCTCCGGGTGATTTCCCGCCAGAAGGTCATTCCGGGGGAAACCGCATTCCAAAATCTCGCCCTTGTACCAGAAGGCCCGGCGGTAGATCTCTGTCAAAAACCGACTGTCGGAAATGAATAAATCCGCCATTTGCGAGTCCTTTTTGGCGGCCTTCAGGTAGTCGGGGGGCAGGGCGTCCGCCGCGTCCCCTTCAATGCGCTTTAAGGGAAAGCCGTGCCAGGTCTGCACATAGAGCTGCTTGCCCCGCTTCTGGGTGTAGGCCCATTTCCGGGCGTTGTCCACCCAGACCCCGGCGGTGCACAGGTGATAAATGGCCCTGGGGCTGTCCACTTTTATGGGAAAAACGCCGTTGGGCAGAGAAGCGGCTTCTTCGGGGCCCTTTACGGTCCAGTACACTTTCCAGCCCCGGGACCGCAGCTCTTCGGCAACGGCTTTGGGGCTGTCGGAATAGCCCCGGCCGTAAAAGCTTTGACACACGGCCTTCCGGGGATTTTTGGGCAGGAAGGAAAGCAGAAGCCACAGGGTGTTCCGCCAGAACTTGTAAAAAACCGTCACGGCGCAGTTCCCTCCTCTTTTTCACCGGGGGCGTCCGGCCGCAGCAGGCGCCTGTGCCTAAAGATGACGATGACCCGGAAGGCCAGCACCAAAAACTCCGTAAGGGAGGTGAGCAGGCACAGGGTGAGCATGTTCAGGCAGCCGGTAAAATAGGCGATGCTCAAATTGATGAGGTGGATCACGGTGCAGAAGACCGTGGAAAGGTTGGCGTATTTTGCCAGCCCCATGGCCCCCAGGGTGGGGAAGCCCAAAATGTAATTGGGCAGGGTGAAGACCACCACGGGCAGCAGGGCCCGCAGGGCCCAGGCGCTGTCCCGGAATTCCTGGCCGAAAAAGACGGTGCAGATGGGTTCGGCAAAGATGAACACCACGCCGCAGCCCAGCAGGATAACGGGCATGAGCAGCAGGGCCTTTCGGATCAGCTTGAAATTTTTGTGCTTGATCATGTGGGGGTACAAGCTGTCGGACAGGGGCGCCAGCATGTTTCGGGCCGGGGTGATGATCTTGTCCGCCGGAGCGGAATAGATGCCCGCCAGGGCGCCGGTGGGATCCATGTAGCCCAGCAGAATGGTGTTGGCGGAGGAATAGACCGTGGAAGCGATTTTGGAGATGAAGAACCAGAAGGAGTCCCGGATCTCCAAAAACACGTCCATCACGGTGACCCGGCAGAATCGGACGCCCACCTTTCGGAACAGGTGCCAGTACACGAAGACAATGGCCCCCAGGTTGCCGATGGCCAGGAACATGGGCACCATGTAATATTGTTCCCGATCTTTCAGGAACAGGAAGATCATGATGGCAAAAAAGATTTTAATCATCACCGTGCGCACCGTGATGACGGACATCTTTTCCAAGCCCCGGTACATGTAGTCCGGCAGCAGGGAATTGGTGGCCACGTTTAAGAGGCAGAAGAAGTACATCAGCCGCATCAGGTTGTCCGGCAGGCCGGGCAGAATGAAAGCGCCCACCACCGTCAGGGAAACGCCAAAGAAAAGGAGCTTGGCACAGGTGACGCAGGAAAACACCTTCGACACAATCTGGGGTTCGTCCCGGTGCTTGGAGATCTTTGCCACGGCGGACAGGATAAAGCCGAAATCCATCAGCAGCTGAAAATACATCATGATGGAATTGGCCACGCCCAGCTTGCCGTAAATCTCCTTGCCCAGAATCCTGGTCTGATAGGGCACGGTGATCAAGCCTACAAACATATTGGCAAACTGCAGGATGTACAGCATAATGGTGTTTTCCACCAGGCTGCCCCGCTGCCGGTTTTTCCATTTTTGGATCAGGTTCATAGGGAGGATCCTTTCTGTAAGGGATACTCGGAAAAGCGGAAAACACTCAGCCTTTCAGCCTGAAAAGCAGCTCGATGGAAAGGTAGAGCCGCCGTTCCAGCAGGAAAAGAAGGAGCTTCTGCTTTTTGTTCAGCCGGTTCAGGTAGGGGTTCCTGCGGTAGTCGGGAAACTGCTCCCGCAGGAAGGTCCTGAAGCGGGGAAGCAGCGGGTGCTTCCGATCGATGCGGATCACCCGCACTGAAGCGGTAAGGTACAGGTGAAACAGAGTGAGAAAACAGAGCTCGTCCCGATATTCCTCCCACTGCCCCTGTTCCCGAAAATAGGAGAGGATATCTTCAAAGGCGTCCAGGATCTCCACGTTCCGGTCGGCGTTGATGTTCTTGGTGATAGAACCTTCCCGCAGCAGGTAATTGTAGCACACGTCGTCCAGAAAGACTGCCGTTTCGGCACTTAAAAACAGCTTTAAGGTGGTGCGGATATCCTCGTACCATACCCGGAGAGGGTAGCGCACGCCGGTGCGGGCGAAAAGCTCCGCCCGGTACAGCTTGTTCCAGGCGCAGGGGGCGGTGAGAAA
>CAZBDS010000055.1:0-8447 GCA_964490735.1 uncultured Acutalibacter sp.
TGAGGCTCAGCAGGTGGTTGCCGGAGGTCATGATCTTCTTCAGGTACTCCTCCACCTGCTCCTTGCGGTCGATGTGATTCATGGCCAGGTTGGTAAAGCCCACGATGGCGTTCATGGGGGTGCGGATATCGTGGGACATGTTGGAAAGGAACAGGCTCTTTGCCTTGCTGGCCCGGTTGGCCTGGGAAAGGGCGTCCTCCAGCAGACGGCGGTGATCCAGGTTCTTCTGGGTCTCGTCGTCCACGTTCCGGAAGCCCAGCACCACGCCTCGCTGCAGGTCCCAGGAGCCCGCCCGTACTGCCTTGATCTGGTAGTAGACCGGCTCGCCGTTTACCAGGGCCCGGTAGTTGATGTAGTAGGTGCTGCGCCGGGAAAGCTCCTGTTCCAGCTGCTTTTGAGAAGCGGCCTGCCGCAGCATTTCCCGGTCTCCTTTCCAGACATACCGCTGGATATAGGTTTCCATACTGTTCTGGAAGGAGATGTCTCCTGTCAGGAAAGAGGCCAGGGCAGGGTCAGTGTCCTCCGCAACGCGCAGGACGGCCCCGGCGCCAGAGTCTAGGTCGAAGAAGCAAACCATGCTGTAGTCCACACTTAGGGCGTGGACCAGCTCTTTCTGGCGGCGTTCGGCCTCGGAGCGTTCCTGCTGCTCCCGAAGCTTCTGGGCGGTGCAGTCCAGCAGGAACCGCTGATAAAAGCGCTGGCCGTTTTCTTCCACCAGCTTTACGTTGCCCATAACGTGCAAAATCTCGCCGTCTTTGTGGCGGACCCGGTATTCCAGGCTGACCGAATCCCCCACATGGGTGAGACTGCTGATGCGCTGGCGCAGAAGGGGCTTATCCTCTTCCACCACGGAATCTGCCACCATGGCAAAGCCCACCGCCAGCAGTTCCTCCTCGGAGTTGTAGCCCAAAATCTGCAGGGCCGCCCGGTTGATGCTCTGGACCCTGGTGCCGTCCACACTGTGATAGATGACGCCGCAGTCCATGGTGGTGAAGATCTGTTCCAGCGTCTTGTTTTTCTGAATGATCTCCTGTTCGTAGGCGCGCTCCTGGGTTACGTCGATGGCCACGCCCACGGTGCCCATCACGCTGCCGTCCAGGTCGTACAGGGGGGATTTGTAGGTGGTGAGCAGGCGGACGCCTTCCCGGGTTTGGACGGCTTCCTCCGCCACACAGGTTTCCTGCCGTTCCATCACCTGCCGCTCGGACTCGATGCAGGCGGGGTCGTCCTGCTCCACGTCCCAGATATAGGCGTGCCGGCGGCCCTGTACCTGGGCCTTGGTTTTGCCTACGGTTTTGCAGAAGCTGTTGTTGACTTTTTCGTGCACACCGTCCCGGGTTTTGTACCACACCAGATTGGGGACGGAATCGATGGTGGCGTCCCAAAAACTGCGGGCCTCCCAGGCGTCCGTTTCCTCTTTGCGGATCTGCTGCCAGCGGCGGAAACGGAAACGGAGCTCTTCTTCAGAAAGGGGAGTGAACCAGAGGTCCCGCACCCACTCCAGGCCGGACAGCAGGGGAGTAAGCAGCTCCCGGTCTCCCAGAAGGATTACCTGGGCCTCCGGTTTTAGGGCGGCCTTCAGGGCTTCTAAAGCCTGGGGAGGCTCGGTGCCGTTGAGACGGGCAAAAACCGCGTCCGCTTCGGCGGCAGAGGCGGCGTTGAAAAGGACGCTTTCCGTAAAGCTGTGGGTAAAGTGCTCCAAAGGCGGAACCCCTTTAAGGGCTTCCGCGAACCGCTGGGGCAGGCCCATCAGATAAATGTGAAGATTGCACTGATACATGGTTGTCACTCCCTGTCTGACCCGTCTGCGGGCAAACGGACTTACACAAAATTATTTTACCAAATCGTGGGGCGTCAGTCAATCTTTTCCCGGCTTTTCGGAAATTTGCGGTTGTTTTTCTTCCGGGCTCATGCTATAATGATGGCCATAAACAGAGATTCCCGGACCCTTTCGGAAAAGGCCCGGGCTGGAAAGGGAGGCGCGCCATGCAAACGATTTATTTTCCCAGCTGCAATTTTACCAAGGCCAGTCCCCGGGCCGCCGAAAAGATCCGGGCCTATCTGGAAGGGCGCATGGCTGTGGCGGCCTGCTGCCGGGTGGACAAACTGGAATATCCCCAAAACAGCAGGGCTCTGTATTTTTGCCAGGCCTGCCGGGAGACTTTGGAAAACCGGGCCCCGGAGCAGTTTGATCTGCAGAACCTGTTTGTCTATTTAACGGAGGACACCGAGTTTTCCTGGCCCGATTACAGCGGGCTGACCGTTACAGTACAAGACTGCTGGCGGGACCGGCAGCACCCCGAGATCTTTGACGCGGTGCGGAAGGCCCTGGGCAAAATGAAGATTTCTGTGGCGGAGATGGAGGAGAACCGGGGGAAAAGCGTGTACTGCGGAAATCTCCATTTCGAACCCCAAAATCCCGAGAACGCGGCGCTGTTGGCAGAACAAGGTGGCAAGCCCTTGTTCCAGCTGCCGGAGGAACTGCAGGCCCGGCTGCTGCGGGAGCAGGTGGAGAAATTCCCCTGCGAGCTGGCGGTAACCTACTGCAACCGCTGTACGGCGGGGATCCGCCTGGCGGGTGGGCGCGCGGTGCATCTGCTGGAGCTTGCCATGGGCACTTATGAAGAATAAAAAAGAACCGCCGGAGCTTTCCTGAAAGAAGGTTCCAGCGGTTTTATTTTGGTTTAATTATGTTGTCCGGCCAGCCGTTCCGCCAGCTCGCAGATTTTTGACGCGGCGCTGGGACTGATGCAGCTTTTCTGCCGCTCCACCATGCGATCGCCGATGGTGTTGTCGCTGAGGATCGCTTCGATACTGTCCAGCATGGCATCGGTGATCTCGCCGGAAATGCTCATGCCCCGGGCGCTGAAATAACGGGCGTTAAAGCTTTCGCAGCCGGGAATTGCCTGGGTGTGCAGAATGGGCACGCCGCTGACTGCCGCCTCTGTAGAGGAAAGGCCTCCGGGCTTGGTGATGAACAGGTGGCAGGCCTTGATGCAGGCGGCCATATCGTCCGTGTGGCCCAGGACTGTTATGCCGGGCCGCGGCTGGGCGGTCAGCTTTTCGTACAGCGCCTTGTTGCTGCCGCAGATTACCAGCAGCCCAATCTGCTCCCGGCCGGCAAAGCGGTCCAAAAGCTTTTGAATGGCCTTTTCAATTTTTCCACCGCCCATGCTGCCGCCGGACACCAGGACGTATTTCCGGTGGAGGTCCAGCCCCAGCCGCTTTTTTAGCTCTTCCCGGGAGGCGGTTTCCGCAAAATCTTTTTTGGTGGGAATGCCGAAGGGGTACAATTTTTCCCGGGGGATCCCCCGGCCCGTAAAATCGCCGGCCAGGTCCTCCGCGGGAATCACGTAGGCGTCGCAGTCCGTCTCTTCGGTAAAGGGCGTACAGACATAGTCTGTGGCCACAAAGATCGTTTTCGGGACCAGGATCCCGTGGCGCTTCATGTTGGTTAGGATCTCGGCGGGGAAGCAGTGGGTGGTCACGATGACGTGAAAGGGGTTTTCCTGAAGGTACTGCGATAAAACCGCGTTCATGCGGTGATTGACAAAATAGACCGGCGAACGGAAGGGTAGCCGGCGGTAGAGGTTGCCCAGACGGTACACAGTGCCGAAAGCCCTGGGAGCGTCCCGGGCCACGGTGATGTAAAGCCGGTTGATCCCCTCGGCCAGCTGGTCGCTTTTCAGGGTATAAGGGTTCAGCAGAACGGCCCGGTGGCCCCGCCGGACCATTTCTTCCTGAACGGCCCGGGCGGCGGAATCGTGTCCTCCGCCGGTGCCGCAGGACAGGATCAACGTATCCATAAAAAGCTCACCTTCACTTTTTCCATTTTTTCTGAGCTCACAAGCATATGTACAAAAACGGCGGCGGTGATGAGGGAGAAGCCCATGGAGACGGCGCTGCTTCCAAGAAAGAGCATTCCCAGCAGCGCGCTGAGATACGCTGCCAGTGTCCGGTGAAAATGCGGGGAAATCTGTAGGACGACAGAGAAGAAAATGAAGAACAGGGCCAGGATCGCCACGGGCTGCCAGAATGGCAGAAGGCCTAACAAACAGCCAAAGGTAACGGCAATCCCTTTCCCGCCTTTAAATTTGAAGAACAGAGGATAAATGTGACCGATGACAGGAGCGGCCAGTACAAGGGCCAGGGCGTGGGGAGGCCTTTGTCCGGCGCCGTCCTGGATCCGGTACAGGAAAACGGGAAGAAGGCCCTTCAGCAGGTCGAAGCTCAAGGTCCATACGCCGCACCAGAAGCCCACGCATTTGAAAGCGTTAAAGGTTCCGGGATTGCAGTCCTGGCTGCCTTCAAAAGCTTTTGACTTTCCGAATAAACGGGCAAATACCCGGGCATACAGCACACTTCCCGACAGATAGCCGAAAGCCGCAAACCAAAGTGCAGACATGGGCGCACCTCCTTTTAGAGGATAAATAGGAACACTTTATTATAACGCAACTTTTATGGAACTTCAACAGTTGAAGAAAAAAGGGCCAGCCTGAAAAGGCCGGCCCCGCAGATCTTCATTTCCGGTTTCCCGGCCGGATTTTTCGGTTAGGAAGCCTCCAGCTCCGCCTGGAAGCGCCGAATGGCGGCGGTGGTCTTCTCGTAGTCGGCGGTCACCTGGGCAAACAGGGGCTCCGCTTCGGGCGTCCAGCCGGAGCGCAGGGCTTCTGTCAGCTGGCTGCTGGATTCCCCCAGCCGGGTAAAGCTGAGGTTTTGGCACATGCCCTTGATGGTGTGGGCGGCTCGGAAAGCCTCTTCGACCTGCTTTTCCTCCATAGAGCGGCAGAGCAGGGCAAAGCTGCCGTCGTCCGCGAACTTCAGCACAAATTTCTGAACCAGCTTTTCGCTGCGCAGCCTGGCTACCACGTCCTGATAGTCGCCGTCCAGCTCTTTGTAGCATTCCTGCAGCGTCATGGGAATCTCTCCTTTGCTCGTTTAAATTTACGCTTCCGCGTCCCGGCCGTCCTCGATGGGCGAAACGCTGGAAAGCATGTCGTTCATGGAATCGTCGTAAAACCGCCACTGGCCGCGGCCGGTTTTCTTTTTCACATAGTAGAGGGCTTGGTCCGCCGCGTGGAACAGGGTGTCGTAGTCCGTGCCGACCAGCTCGCTTCTGGCCACGCCCATGCTCAGGGAGATCTGGAAATTTTTGTAAGTTCCGGTCAGGGACGTAAAAATACGCTGAATGACAGCTTCGGTGTTTCCCTTGCACTGGAGAAACAGCATGTATTCGTCGCCGCCCACCCGGGCCAGGATATCGTTGCCGCGGGTGTTCTGCCGCAGCTTGTCGGCAATATGGACCAGCAGTTCGTTGCCGAAGCTGTGCCCCAGGCTGTCGTTGGCGTTTTTGAACTTGTCCAGGTCGAACATGACCATTTCAAAGCTGCCCACGGGATCCTGCTTGATCCTCTCCAGCACCCGTTCCTTGAAGCTGGCCAGGTTCAGAAGGCCGGTCAGCTGGTCGTGGGAGGCCCGCTGCTCCAGCTCTTGCAGCTTGAGCCAGGAATCGTGAATGTCCACCGCTTTTCCGATGGCGCCCAGATACTGGGGCGGGTCGTCCTCTGACCAGAGGGAGCGGGCGTAGATCCGGTGCTTCCTGGGCGGATTGCCGCCCAGGCTCAGCTCACATTCTCCGCTGGCGTTGGGCTGCTCCGGGGTGGTGGCCCGCAGTGCGGCGGAAATGCGTTCCCAGGCACCTTCTTCCAGAATGGCTTGTAGGGTGGGATCCTGCTTCGGTTTGGCGATGACCTCTTGAAGCCCCCATTTCTTGGCGCCCCAGCTGCTCAGTGTCATCAGGGACGGTGACGCCGTGTATTCGAACTGGATCTCCTCGCTCATGTCGGCAAAGAATTGGTATTTCATCCGTTCCTTGTCCAGCAGCTGAAGGGAGCGCTCGGAAACCATTACCTCCTTGCGGCGCAGGGCTTCCCGGGCAAGGTCTTTCGTCTCCTGGCGAATGGTCCAGCTGCGGGTGTCGCTTTCCAGCCGCTTGCAAAGTTCGTCCCCCACGTCCTGCAGGCATTCCAGCAGCAGGGGGTTAAAGGTTCCGCACTGGCCGTCCAGGATCATCTGAATGGCGGTTTCGTGGGAATAGGCGTCTTTGTAGACCCGTTTGCTGGTCAAAGCGTCGTACACGTCCGCTAGGGCCACGATCTGGGCGGAGAGGGGAATCTCGTCACCCTTGAGGCCGTCGGGATAGCCCCGGCCGTCGTACCGCTCGTGGTGCCAGCGGCAGATTTCCCGGGCAGCCCGCATCAAAGGCTCGTCCTGATAGAGGCCCAGGCCCTTGAGCATGCTTTCGCCCATTACCGAATGGGTCTTGATGACCTCGAATTCCTCGGGGGTCAGCCTGCCCGGCTTGTTCAAAATTGTTTCGTCAATGGCGATCTTGCCGATGTCGTGCAGGGCCGAGGCAGTGCTGATCAGGGAAACGTCGGTGGGGGAAATGCCGTAGGCGTCGGTTTTTTGGATCAGCCGGTTCAGCAGCAGCTCGGTGATGACGTGAATGTGCTGCACGTGCAGGCCGCTTTCCCCGTTGCGGAATTCCACCACGTGGCTGAGGATATCGATCATCAGGCCGCTGTAGCGCTCCTTTTCGTAGATCTGTTCCTCCACCAGCTCAATGAGCTTTTTCTGCTTGGCGTACAGCAGCAGGGTGTTTACAACCCGGCGGTGGACGATCAACGCGTCGAAGGGGCGGGCGATGAAATCGGTCACGCCCATTTCATAGGCCCGCTGCACGTATTCCGAGCCGCTTTCGGCAGAGATCATCACCACGGGGAGGTCTTCCAGCCAGCAGTTCTGCTTCATTACGGTAAGGACCTCGAAGCCGTCCATTTTCGGCATGACCATGTCCAGCAGCACCAGCGAGATCTCCTCCGCCTGCTTCTGGAGGGTAGCCACGGCCTGCACGCCGTCTTCCGCTTCGAGGATCTCATATTCCCCGCCCAGCATGTCCGCCAGGATGGAACGGTTCATTTCGGAATCGTCCACAATGAGGATCTTTTCTTTTGGCTTTTCGTTGTTTTGCATGATGGACACCTCTTTGATCGTCATTGATCCCGGCTGTCCGGCATGAATTTTTTCAGCAGGGCGGTGAGCTCGCCCATATTGATGGGCTTTGCGGTGTGGGCGTTCATGCCGCTTTCCAGGCATTTCTGGACGTCCTCTGAGAAGGCGTCCGCCGTCATGGCGATGATGGGAAGGGTTTGGGCGTCGGGCCGGCTCAAGGCCCGAATGGCCTGGGTGGCCTCATAGCCGTTCATCACCGGCATACGGATATCCATGAGGATCGCGTCGTAATAGCCGGGCTGGGAGGCCTGGAATTTCTCCAGGCAGATCTTTCCGTTTTCCGCCCATTCCAGCTCCATGCCGATATCGGACAGCAGCTCGTTGATGATCTCCCAGTTCAGGTCATTGTCCTCGGCCACCAGAAGACGGCGGCCTGCCAGGTCCGGATCTGAGGCGGCCTCGTCCGCTTCTTCCTCTTCGCCGCACATGTACTTTTGCAGGGAATAGAACAGGGTGGACTTGAACAGGGGCTTGGAGATAAACCCGTTGATGCCCGCCTCTCTGGCTTCTGTCTCAAAGTCGCTCCAGTCGTAGGCGGAAATGAGAATGATGGGCATTTCGGTGTCGCCCAGCTTCCGGATCTGCCTGGCCACGGACAGGCCGTCCATGCCCGGCAACTTCCAGTCCAGCAGAATGATCTGGTAATTGTCATGGCTCCGGTGGTGCCGTTCCACCAGCTCGATGGCATTTTCGCCGCTGAGGGTCCAGTCTGCCTGAATGCCGATGGACTTCAGGGTTTCGGCAGAGGTGCGGCACAGTTCTTCGTCATCGTCCACCACCAGCATTTTCCAGGGGGGGAGCACCATATCGATCTTCTCGGAGGGGGCCTTTTCCAGATCGAGGGTCACGTGGATCTCTGTGCCCTTTCCGGGCTCGCTGTCGATGTGGATCGTCCCCTCCAGGGCGTCCACGATCCACTTGGTGATGGCCATGCCCAGGCCGGCGCCCTCTGTCTTTTGAACACGCTTGTTGTCCGCCCGGGTGTAAGAGTTGAAAATGTGGGTTAGGAATTCGGCGGTCATGCCGATCCCGTTGTCCTTGACATAAATGTGCGTTCTCACGTAGTGATCGCCTTTTTCCGAGGGGGCGTCCTCCTGGAGCAGGGTCAGCTGAATGGTGCCGCCCTCGGGGGTGTATTTTACCGCGTTGGAAAGCACGTTCAGCAGCACCTGGTTCAGGCGCACGCTGTCGCAGTACACGTCTTCCGCTATAATGCCGTCAATGCGTACCTGGAAGGTCTGCTCTTTGGATTTTGCCTGGGTCTGGACGATTCCCACCACGCCCTCAATGACCTCCCGCAGGGAGATCTGTTCCATCGTAAGGGCCATTTTGCCGCTTTCGATCCGGGACATGTCCAGCACGTCGTTGATCAG
>CAZBDS010000056.1:0-8435 GCA_964490735.1 uncultured Acutalibacter sp.
GCCGAAGATCCGCCGGGCATTGATGATCCCGATGCCCCGCAGCTCAATAAAGTGGCGGATATTCTCTGGGGCCTGCCCCACCAGGGCCTTTCGGGACGTGCGGCGGATCTCCACGGCGTCGTCGGCAATAAGCCGGTGGCCCCGTTTAATCAGCTCGATGGCGGTCTCGCTTTTTCCCACGCCGCTGTCGCCCACCAACAGGATCCCTTCGCCATAGACCTCGACGAGAACGCCGTGGCGGGTAATGCGGGGGGCCAGCTCCACATTCAGGAAGGATACCAGGCCCGCCACCACGTTGGAGGTGGAATCCTGGGACGTCAGCAGCGGCACCTTGTAGGCTTTCGCCGCGTGGAGCAGTGGCTCGGTTACGTCGATCCCCCTGGCCACGATTACGGCGCAGGGGCCCAGCTCAAAATAGTGGTCGATGGCCCGAAACTGCTTCTCCTCCGGCCAGCTGGCCAGCAGGGACATTTCGGACCGGCCCATTACTGCCACCCGGCTGGGGTCGAAATAATCGCAGAAACCGTTAAGCTCCAAACCGGGGCGGATCACATCCCGGGACCGGATCATAATCTCGTCGGCGCTGCAGGGCAGGTGGACTTCCTGGAGCGCCAGCTCCTTGATAATTTTGGCAAGGGGGATTGCATATTCTTCCGTCATAGAAACACCCTTTCTCCCTGATAGATTCCTAATTTCCCGAAACGAACGCCGCCGCAGGAGCTTTTTCTATTATAGACGAAACGGAGAAAAAAATAAAGAGGGTCCCTTGAAAATCCGGTCCCCGATCCCCCGAACTAGAAAAAATGCCAAAACGAAAAAATAACCCTTGCATTTTCCAAAGTGATGTGGTATAGTAAATAGGCTGTAGAGAACTTACAGTCGAAAATATCGCGGGGTGGAGCAGTTCGGTAGCTCGTCGGGCTCATAACCCGAAGGTCGTAGGTTCAAATCCTGCCCCCGCAACCAAAAATCCCCGCTTGACCTTTCGGTCAAGCGGGGATTTTCTGTTTCGGAGATGGATTGAACCTGCGGCTTTCCAAGTTTGAGACCGCCTGGCCTTTGAGCGCTTGATAACTTGACGCTTTTGTGGTATAAATTTAGAAAAGCAGGCAAAAGAACAAGCGGGTCTTTGAACAGGAGATATAAGAGGTTGAGATTTAAGAATACATATTTTATCAACGGGAGCGCGTATGCCGGAAAATCCACGATGGTGAAACGGCTTGCGGAAAAATACGGCGGGATTGCCTGTGAGGAAAATTATCACGATGCGCTGCTGCCCCAATTGGACAGGGAACAGTTTCCCTGTTTGACCTATACGAGAGAACTGCAGGATTGGCACGATTTCGTCAGACGAACGCCGGATGAATACGAGGCATGGGTCAGAGGCGTGTCAAGAGAATGCGAAGCGCTCGAGCTGCAAATTCTGGACACGCTGCAGAACCGGGGAAAAAAGATCTTTGTGGACACAAACATCTCTCTGGAAACCCTGAAAGAAATAACCGATACCGGCCATGTGCTGGTCATGCTGGCTGACCCGGACATATCGGTAAATCGCTTTTTTGAAAGGCCGGACCGGGAAAAGCAGTTTCTGTACCGGCTGCTCCTGGAGGAAAAAGATCCGGAATCGGCAATGGAAAATTTCCGGCAGTGCCTGAGAAGAATCAATTCCCGTGAAAATTACGAAAATTTTCTGCATTCCGGTTTTCGAGTGATCGTCAGAGATGAAAATAGAAGCATCGAGGATACTCTTGCGCTGGTCGAGAAAGCTTTCGGCCTGTGCTGATTTTAATAAAGGGGGAACCAGAACATGAGCATGCCGAATATTTTGCTGCTGCATGTGGACGAGCAGCGGGCCGACAGCCTGAGGGCCTATGGGAACACCCAGATCATCACGCCGAATCTGGACCGGTTTACCAGAGAGGCGGAGGTATACCAGAACCATTACTGCGTTTACCCGGTCTGTACGCCCTCCCGGTACTCCCTGTTCAGCGGAAGGTATGTAAGCCAGCATTTGGGGTGGAGCAATCACTGCACCATTCCCTCAGGAATGAGCACCTTTCCGAAGCATCTGCAGAAGGCGGGCTACCATACCGCCGCTGTGGGAAAAATGCACATGACGCCAACCTATCTGGATATCGGCTTTGACCGGATGATTCTTGCGGAACAGGACGGCAACGGCCGCTTCGACGACGATTATCACAAGGATCTGATGGCCCACGGACTGCTGGACGATATTGACGTGATCGATCAACGGTCAGAATACCGCGCCCATGCCTCAAAGGAATATTTCGACAGCTTTGGCGCGCATGTGTCGGATCTGCCGGAGGAATACCATTCCACCAACTGGATCACGGACCGAGCCTTGGAGATGCTGGACGGCTGGAGTGCGGACAAGCCCAGTCTTCTGATGGTGGGATATATCAAGCCTCACCACCCCTTTGATCCTTCCGAGCGGTATCTTCGCCTTTATGATGGCATGGAGATCGATCCTCTGCCGGGCTATTGCGAGGAAATCCCGGAGCGGGATCTCCGCTTCAGCAAAGGATATTTTGACTATACCGCGCTGGACCGGGAAACGCTGCGAAAGGTGACCCGGTACTATTACGCGTCCATCACGCAGATAGACGATCAGATCGGGCGAATTTTTGACAAGCTGAAAGAAAAGGGGCTGTACGACGATACCCTGATCGTTTTCACGTCGGACCACGGGGATTATATGGGCTTCCATCACATGCTGCTGAAAGGAAATCAGCTGTATGACCCGGTAATGCGGATCCCGTTGATGATCAAATACCCGGCGGGGACGGAACATTCCGCGGAAACAGAGGCCCTTTCGGACAACACGCAGATTGCCAACCACCTGCTGTCCTGCTGCGGACTGCCGAAGGATCCGCAGATGAACCAGACGCCGCTGGAGGCAGACCGGGAGTATGTCTTCGGCCAGTACTGCACCCAGGGACCGGAAGGAAATGTCCTCCACTACATGGTGCGCTCCAAACGGTACAAGCTGCTGCTGAACGGAGACGACCGGCGCCGGCTGTTCTTTGACCTGGAAAAGGACCCCCGGGAGCTGCATGACCTGAGCGAAGAGGAAGCCTGCGCCTCCCAAATGGAGGCCCACTGGCAGGCGCTGTGCCGGGCGTTTTTGTTCACCTATCAATCCCAGGTAAACGTGGAAGAAAACGCCCCTCTGATTCCCGGCAAGACCCACCCCACCCGGGAAGAGCGAAAGGTGTTGTCCGATTACTTTAAGGCCCATTCCGCCGTGGGCCGGCTGGTAGAGGAAAGCCTTCCGGATTGAGAAGGAGCCAAGTCCGAAAACGGCATTTTAAACAGGCAAACAAATAAAGAAAAGGAGTTTGATTTGGCATGAGGATCTTGTTCGTCGATATCGACACCCTGCGTCCGGATCACATGGGCTGTTACGGCTATCACCGCAATACGACCCCGAATATGGACCGGATCTGCGCGGAAGGTGTGCGCTTTGACAATTACTATTGTTCAGACGCCCCCTGCCTGCCTTCCCGGGCGGCTTTGGTCAGCGGAATGTTCGGTATCCGCAACGGCGCCGTAGGCCACGGCGGGACCGCCGCAGACCGGCGCTTTAGCGGAGAGGACCGGAGCTTTACCGATGTGCTGGACGAGCACAATTTCCACAACATTTTCCGCCGGGCGGGAATGCACACGGTTTCCGTCAGCACCTTTGCGGAACGCCATTCTTCCTGGTGGTTTGACGCTGGGTTCAACGAGTGCTACAACGTGGGCGGCAGAGGAGTGGAATCCGGGGAGGAAGTGCTCCCGGTGGCCCTGGACTGGCTCAAGCGGAACAAAGACCGGGACAACTGGTTTTTGCACGTCCACTTCTGGGATCCCCACACGCCATACCGGGCGCCGGAGGAATTCGGCAATCCTTTTGCGGAGGAACCCCTTGACACCTGGATCGACGAAGAAACCTTTGAACTGCACAAAAAGCACACCGGCCCCCACTCCATCAACGAGCTGGGCATGTATGTGGACACGCCGGACCCGAAGTATCCGAGAATGCCGGGAAGCGCCTCTGACATGGCAGGCCTGCGCAGGGTGCTGGACGGCTATGACTGCGGTGTGCGCTACGCGGATTCCCTGGTGGGGCAGATCCTGGACCTGCTTCGGGAACAGGGGATTTACGAGGATACCGCGGTCATCATCACCTCCGATCACGGGGAGAACATGGGCGAATTGGGAATTTATTCCGAACACGCCACGGCGGATCACCCTACCTGCCATATTCCGTGTATCATCAAATGGCCCGGCGGACAGCGGGGAATCACCGAGCAGTCCTTCCACTACAATCTGGATATTCTGCCGACTATGGCGGATCTGTTGGGAGTGGCACACTGCGGCAACTGGGACGGCGAGAGCTATGCCAAGGCAATTACCGACGGAATTCCCACCGGCAGGGACAGCCTGGTCCTTTCCCAGATGGCCCATGTCTGCCAGCGCTCCGCCCGGTTTGGGGATTGGCTTTATGTCCGCACCTATCACGACGGGTACCACCTTTTTGACAAGGAAATGCTTTTCAACATAAAGGAAGACCCCTATGAGCAGCACGACGTGAAGGACCTGCACCCGGAGCTGTGCGCGGAAGGGGCACGGATCATTCTGAACTGGCACGACGAGCAGATGCTCAAATCGGACAGCCAGATCGACCCCATGTGGACAGTGCTTCGGGAAGGCGGACCGTTCCACACCCGGGGCAGTCTGGACGCGTACCTGAAACGGCTGGACGCCACCGGCAGGAAGGAAGGCGCCGACCGGCTGAGAGAAAAATATCATCGCAAATAAGGCAAAGTGTAACCGGGGCTGTCTCAGAAAGGCAGCCCTTTTCCCCGTAAAGCTCCGCGCCCCAGAAATTTTAGGATCGAGGTGATTCGATGAAATATGTTCATCTGCTGATCAAGCCCGCTTCCGGCCTGTGCAATTTAAACTGTACCTATTGCTTTTACCACGACATTATGGAAAAAAGGGACCGGAGTTCTTATGGCTTTATGGCGGACAGCACGCTGGAGGAGGTCATTAAAAAAGGGATCGCCTACGCCGAAAAAGAATGCACCATCGCTTTTCAGGGCGGAGAGCCGACACTGACCGGTCTGGAATTCTATGAAAAGGCAGTGGCGTTTCAGAAGAAACACAATCCTAAGGGAATCCCCGTTCACAACGCCATTCAGACTAATGGGCTGGAACTGGACGAAGCCTGGGCAGATTTTTTTCGGGAAAACCATTTCCTTGTGGGGATCTCCTTGGACGGGATCGAGGACACCCACGACCACAACCGGCTGGATCCCAAAGGCGAGGGCACGTTTGCCTGGGTCATGGAGACCATTCAGCTTTTTGAGAGACGTCATGTGGATTACAATATCCTGACGGTGGTAAACCGGCAGACGGCAAAAAAAGTAAACCGCATCTATCACTTTTACAAAGAAAATCACCTGGAATACCTGCAATTCATTCCCTGTCTGGACCCTTTGGGCGAAGAACCGGGCAAAAGGGACTATTCGCTCACTCCAAAGGAATACGGATTGTTTTTAAACCGGTTGTTCGATCTCTGGTATCAGGACCTGAAAAACGGAAAACCGGTGTCTATCCGGCAGTTTGAAAATTACATTGAAATGATGCTGGGCTACCCGCCGGAAGCCTGCGGGATGAGCGGCGTGTGCGGCTATCAGCATGTTGTGGAAGCAGACGGTTCGGTCTATCCCTGTGACTTCTACGTGCTGGATCCATACCGGCTGGGCAATCTGTTGGAAACGGATCTCGAGGAGATCAATCGGAGGCGGAAGGAATTGGGCTTTGTGGAGCAGTCTATGGCAGTTGCCCCGAAATGCAAAGGCTGCCGCTTCTTTCCCCTTTGCCGGGGAGGCTGCCGCCGGCACCGGCCGGTTGCGGAGGACGGCAAATTGGGACTGAATTATTTCTGTGAAAGCTATGAGATGTTTTTTGCCTATGCGGAAAAGCGCATGAACGAGCTGGCCCGGATCGTGGCTTCCCGCGGCCGCTGACCGTCCCAATCTCACAAAACAAAACAAGGGGCTTTCAGCAGGTTTTTAGCCTGCCGAAAGCCTTTGTGTTTTCCGGAAGGGCTCTCCCCTTCTCTTTTCTTTTTTCACAGTTTCCGCACCAGGCCCTGCCCTTGAAGCCGTGAAATCAGGAAAGGCTTCGGTATGCGCCGGCGAATTTTTCCTCCCAAGTCTTTTCGATCCCGGCTCGCCAGGCCAGCGCCTTCTTCTGCAGCTCTGCCGCCAGCTCCGGCATTTCGTCCGCCAGATTGGTGGTCTCACCGGGATCCTTCGACAGATCCGACAGAAAGACCTCGTCCTCGGGGCTCTCCTGTTCCACCAGCTGTCCGTTCAGCACCAGCTTGTAATTGCCCTGCCGGACGGCGGTCTGCTCCCCCATCTCCCAGAAAATATTCTCGTGAGGCGTAGCGGCTCCCTCCGTCAGCACGGGGAGAATGTCGGCGCCGTCCAAATGATAGCGAGCCGGATCTCCGCCTGCCAGTGCGACAAGTGTCGGGAAAACGTCCATGGCCGCGCAGGGCTCGTCGATGACTTGCCCCGCCGGAATGTGACCGGGCCAGCAGAAAATGCCCGGTACGCGAATGCCGCCCTCGAACAGGCTGAACTTGTGGCCCTTTAAACTGCCCGGCATTCCCCCGTAATAGGGATCTTCCCTGCCGTCCATCCAGTTTCTGGATTTCCGGGAGGGGCCGTTGTCGCTTTGGAAAAAGATCAGGGTGTCCTCAAAAATATTCTGCCGCTTTAACTCGTCCACGATCTGGCCGACGCCGTCGTCCACCGCGCTGATCATGGCGGCCATGATCCGGCGGTCCTCCGGCAGATGAGCAAACCGGTCCAGATACTTTCGCGGCGCATGCATGGGATAGTGGGGAGCGTTGTACGCCACATACATCATGAAAGGCTTCCCGGCCTCATTCATGCTTCGAATCTTCTCCACGGCCTTGTCGGTCACCATCTCGGTGAAGTATTGGCCGTTGTTGTAGATCTCCTTGTCGTTCTCCCAGAGGTCGTGGGTGGGATTGGTCTTCCCGTCCGCCATGGACCAATAGAAGATGTGCGAGTAGTAGTCGATGCAGCCGGCCATAAAGCCGTAAAAATAATCAAAGCCGTTTTGGGTTGGCCGGGACTGCTCCTGGAGCCCTAAATGCCACTTGCCGACCATGGCAGTCTGATACCCCAGCTCCTTCAGCGCCGAAGCGACGGTAGGCGTCTGCGCTGTGAGGCCGGTAGCCCGGCGATGGCCCGCCAGGATCGAACGGACCCCTGCGTTGCCGGGATAGCAGCCCGTCAAGAGCGATGCTCTCGACGGAGAGCACACCGGACTGTTAGAGTACCAGTTGGTAAATCTGGCGCCGCATTCGGCCAGCTCGTCAATATGGGGCGTCAAAAAATCCGTGGTGCCCATGCAGGACAGGTCGCCATATCCCTGGTCGTCTGTCATGATCACGACAAAATTGGGCGTTTTCTGCTTCATGCTTTTCCCTCCTGAGCCAGTCTGTTGGGCTGTGATATTATATGATTATAGCACCAACGGCAGAAAAGGTAAACACCTGGTCTTCTGCGGCCGCCGGCCGGTCCCCTTATTCCACAGGGTCTGGGCCGGCCGTTTTTTCGTTCCGGAACCCACAGCGGTAAAACGCGAAGGAACACACCGTGGCGATAGACCAGCCCACCGGCCAGGCGCACCAGATACCCGTTGCGCCAAGAGATGTTTTGGCTAAGATAATGGCCAGCGCCACTCGGATGACAAGGTCGGTGAAGGTAGCGATCATGAACCTGCGCATCATGCCGGAGCCCCGCAAAACGCCGTCTGCCACCAGTTTGGCCGACACCACAAAATAGAACGGAGACAAAATACGCAGGAAGGTGATCCCGGTTTTTAAAGCCTCCGCCGTGGGCTGTTCCAGGAACAGCCCCAGGGCATACCGGCCTAAGAAGAAGTACGCCAGGGCCAGGGGGAGGCTTAAAATCCACACCAGCTTAAGGCCTGCCCGAAGCCCTTCCCTGATCCGGGACAGCTTTCTTGCGCCCAGGTTCTGAGCCGTATAGTTGGAAATGCCGTTTCCAAGGGTGGTAAAGGAGGTGATGACCAGGTTGTTCAGCTTTACCGCCGCGGAGTATCCGGCCATCACGCCGGTGCCGAAGCCGTTGATGACCCCCTGAATGACGATATTGCCCACCGAAATAAAGCTCTGCTGCAAAATGCTGGGGACCGCGATAGAAGCGATCTTTTTGAGTATGGGGAAAGAAAAAAGCTCTGTCTTTCCCTCCGCGCGGATCTGCCGCAGGCGGAAGAACACCACGGTCACTGCCAGCGCGCAGCTGACGCCCTGGCAGAGAAATGTGGACCAGGCCACACCAGCCACGCCCATGTCAAAG
>CAZBDS010000057.1:0-8306 GCA_964490735.1 uncultured Acutalibacter sp.
CGCGGAGCGCCTGACGGCGCTCCTTCGCCAGGTCGAGCGAAGCTTCGACCTGGCTTCCGCCGCCGAAATCACCCTGGAAGCCAATCCCACCCATGTGGACGAGGCCTTTTTCCGGCAGGTGCGAGCAGCCGGCTTCAACCGGTTGTCCATGGGCCTGCAATCCGCCAATCCCGAAGAGCTGGCCTTTTTGGGCCGCAGGCACACGCCGGGGGACGTGACCCGGGCGGTGCGGGCGGCAAGAAAGGCCGGCTTTCAGAACATTTCCCTGGACCTGATGCTGGGGCTGCCCGGCGGAAGCAAGGCGAGCCTGGAAAATTCCATTGCCTTTGCGGCGGATTTAGAGCCGGAACACCTTTCCTCCTATATCCTGAAGGTGGAGGAAAACACTCCCTTTGCCGCCCGGCATGTGATTCTTCCCGACGGGGACGAAACGGCGGAACAATACTTGTTCCTGACCGAAGAGCTTGGCAAAAGGGGCTATGCCCAGTATGAAATCAGCAATTTCGCAAGACCCCATCGGGAAAGCCGTCACAATCTGGTGTACTGGCACGACGAGGAATACCTGGGCTTCGGCCCGGGGGCCCATTCCTTTTACGGCGGCAAGCGGTTTTACTACCCCCGGGATTTGAAGGCCTTTCTCAACGGGGAACTGCCCTGCCCCGACGGGGAAGGTGGAAGCTTTTCCGAGTATGCCATGCTGAACCTTCGGCTGACAGAAGGCCTGCAAAAAGAGAAATGCCGGGAAAGGTTCGGCCGGTCGGGGGAAGAAGGCTTTGTCCGGCTGCTGGAACGGGCCCGGCGCTGTCCCGCTCATCTGGTGCGGGCAGACACCGGCAGAATTCTCTTTACCCCGGAGGGCTTTCTGGTGTCAAACTCCCTGCTGCTGAAGCTTCTGGGGGAGGAAGCTTGACTTTCATTGCGGCGCGGTGTATCATATCATAAATTCAATAGAGAAACTGCCACCGGGTAGGAAATGCAAAAAGCATTCGTTTACGCATCGTTAGGTCTTTGAAGATGCGTGCGAATGCTTCTTTTTTTGGAGGGATCTATCAATGGATCTGCAAAGGCTGAAAGGAATATGCCGGTATTTTACAAGGGGAGAACTGACGCTGTGGAGCTTGTCGGTCCTCGCCATTGCCGGGTCATACTGCGCTTTTGACAGGGGGAACGCTTTAACTCTTGCCGCGTCGCTGATCGGCGTGACCTCCTTGATCTTCAACGCGAAGGGAAATCCCTTCGGGCAGCTGCTGATGGTGCTGTTCAGTGTGCTCTATGGGGCCATTTCTTACAGCTTTGCCTATTATGGGGAAATGATAACCTATCTGGGAATGACCGCGCCGATGGCGGCGGTCGCCTTGATTTCCTGGCTGAGAAATCCCTATCGCGGGAACAGGGCCCAGGTAAAAGTAAACCGCCTAAAGCGGGCGGAAATTATTTTTATGCTCCTGCTGACAGTGGCTGTCACAGTGATTTTCTACTATATTTTGGCAGCTTTCCACACGGCAAATTTACTACCAAGCACAATTTCTATCGCCACCAGTTTTCTGGCGGTATATCTCACCTTTCGGAGAAGCGCCTTTTTCGCCTTGGGATATGCCGCCAACGACGTGGTGCTCATCGTTCTCTGGCTGCTGGCGGCACGGGCCGATTCCTCCTATCTGTCGGTAGTCATCTGCTTTGCCGCGTTCTTGTGCGGCGATTTATACGGTTTCATCAACTGGTTAAAAATGCGGGGCTGCCAGGAAAATGACAGCCTGCCGCAAGAGAAATGAGTCAATTGAAAAGAAGCTCCATTACCGGAACAGCTCCGGGTGCATGCGGCTGTAATGGAACATGTACTGCTGGGCGAGGCCGGCGTCTTCGCCAAACTCTTCTGGGCTGCGGCCGGGAAGCAGCACCGCCATGGCCCGCTTCATCCACACGTCTAAGGGGAAGCACTCCGTTTTGTGAAAGCCGTACAGCAGAATGCATTCGGCCACCTTTGGGCCCACGCCCAGAATCTTTTTCAGCTCTTCCCGGCCCTGGGCCGTGGGAGAGCTTTTGATCTTTTCCAGGTCCACTTGGCCCCCGGCCACCTTTTGGGCGGCATCGATCAGGTATTTGGCCCGGTAGCCCGCCCGGAGGGGCTGAAGGTCTTCGGCGGTCAGCAGGGCAAGGCGCTCCGGCGTGGGAAAAGCGTAAAAATCCGTGCCGGGAATGGGTTCTCCGAAAAGACCGCACAGCCGGTCAATGATCCCCTTGATCCGAGGAATGTTGTTGTTCTGGGAAATGAGAAAGGAGCAAAGAGCTTCCCAGGGGTCTTGCCGGAGTATGCGGATCCCCGGGGCGAAAGCTGCCGCCTCCCGGAGAGCGGGGCACAACCGGGACAGGCTTTCCCGCTTTTGGGCGTAGTCGGCCTCAAAGTCGAAATAGTCCCGCCAAAATCCGTCAAAATCCGACTGGGAACAGGCAAAGGAAAGGGTATCCCCCTCCCTTTTGAGACGGAGATACCGGTTTCCCGCGGCGCCTTCCCACAGGCCGTCTTCCCGCTCCCGCCAGCGAAAGGCCTGGCCGCAGTCCAGGGTCTGCCTTGGATCGAACAGGGCAGGAGTTCGGTAAAAAGCGGCGCTCATCTGTTTTTCTCGTCCGCCTTTTGGCGGTTTTCGGGCTCCCGGGAGGTCAGGAAGCGAATGGCCCGCTCAATGGCGTCCTTGGAGTTGCCCCAGTCGCCGCCGGCGTTGCGGTAGTCGAACATGCGGCAGAAATGGGTCACGTCTCCGGAAAGCTCCGTCAGGTAGGACTTGCACAGCCGGGTGGTCTCCCCTTCAAAGGCGGCAAGCTCCTTTTTCGGCAGCTTTTGAGCGGCCTCCATCACCATACCGTAATGGGGCAGACAGATGTAGGGCTGCTGGGAATAAAGGGCCTGAAAGTCGGGATCGGTCTGCCACAGCTTTAGGGTGTTTGCCACCAGATGGCTCATGTTGGTTTCAATATTTTCGCAGACAAAGCAGTTCTCCTGCCGGGAATGAACGGCGGCAGCGATTTTTTTTGGCACGGTTTTGCCTTCCGGGAAGACCTCTTTTCCCACCTCGGCGAGGAGGCTTTCCAGAATCAATGCCACAGAAAGGCGGCTGCCCCGGGCCAGAATCTGATTGAAATGCTCGGTGCAGAAGCCCAGGCGGTTGGTCTCGATCCGCACGTCCGGCTCCATCATGGCGGCGCCGGTGATATAGGTGGCCATTCTGTCCTCCAGCATGTCCCGCATCCGGCAGAAAGGACAGCCGTCCTTGGGCAGAAACACATCGTTTACCGGTATGGAGCAAATATCTTCGCGCATGGTTCGTCCTCCCCGTAAAATTGAAAAAGTTTTTACAGTATAAACATTCATTTCCTGCATCGGGACGATCCGGGGGCATGTTTCACGTTTTCAGAGGGTGCCCGGCGGCTTTCCCGGTGGTTTTTAGCCAGTATATCACAAAATTGAGAAAAAGAACAGCCCTTTCAAACCGCATGAAACGATTTTTTACATGCTTGGGAGTATGCATGAGCTATACTCCAAAACCGCCGGGGAAAACGCACTATCCGAAAAAAGGGATTGACACAAAATCTTGGGGACGGAAACTGAAAATCTTCCGTATCTTGCGGTGAAAAAAGTCAAGTGATTTTCGAAAAAAAAGAGGAAATTTGTGCCGGAAAACAGCGTGTTTACATAAAATAAGTGGCTGGAAAAGTTTTCAATCTCTTGAAAACTGCGCAGGACAGGGGGTTCTTAACATTTTCCACCGAGTTTTCCACCGCTTCCGTTTCCGAATAAAAAAGATATTATGTAAAGGCCTTATTCCCGGTAAAAAGTGGAAAATAAAAAAAGCCAGAGAAGAATTTCTCTGCAAAAAATGAATTTTTATAAATGATTATGCATAATTTTTTCCTGCCGGCGGGATCCGTGGAAAAGCGGGTCGGATCGTCTCCGTATTTTTATTTGAGATTTACGAAGGAATGTGTTACAATAGATAAAACTATGACCGGAACGCAGTATGCGCAAAGGGAGTGTGCCGTAAGTTGAACCGTCACAATGAAAAGAGCAGGCCTCCCCGGGAAAACGAGGAACGGGACGTCATTGTCGGCCGGAATGCCGTTGGCGAAGCGCTGAAGGCCGGCCGGGCCATCGACAGTCTGTGCGTGCAGCGGGGGGAGAAAAACGGCGCCCTGCTTGCCCTGATCGCCAAGGCCAGGGACAGCGGGATCCCCGTCAAGGAAACGGACCCCCGAAAGCTGGATTACCTGTGCGGCGGCGCTGCCCATCAGGGGGTGGCGGCGCTGGCGGCGGTAAAGGAATACGCTTCGGTGGACGACATGTTTGCCCTGGCCGAGCAAAGGGGGGAGCCCCCGTTCCTGATCGTCTGCGACGAATTGGAAGACCCCCGCAACCTGGGCGCCGTGATCCGCACGGCGGAATGCGCCGGAGCCCACGGGGTGATCATTCCCCAGCGGCGCAGCGTGGGCCTCAGCTGGGCGGTGGGAAAAACCTCCGCCGGGGCGGTGGAATACCTGCCCGTGGCCCGGGTGCAGAACCTTGTAAACCTGCTGGAGGATCTGAAGCGGCGGGGCGTGTGGGTCTATGCCGCCGACATGGACGGCAGCCCCTGGTGCGAGACGGATTTTACCGGTCCCATGGCGCTGGTCGTCGGCTCGGAGGGCCGGGGCGTGGGCCGGCTGGTAAAGGAAAAATCAGACTTTGTCGTATCCCTTCCCATTCAGGGGCGGGTCAATTCCCTGAACGCTTCGGTGGCGGCCGGGATCCTCTGTTACGAGGTGTGCCGTCAGAGAAGCGGATTACAGGCAGTCAATCCAGGAAGGAGAGATTCCTGACCTATGGCAGACAAAAAGGAATTTACGCTGGAAGATATTTTAGAAGAGCAGCGGGCCCAGCGGCAGGAGCCGTCCGTTTCTGAGGAAGAACGGGAAACCGGTTCTGCCGTCTCCGACGACACGGCAGACCTGAACTCGTTCGCCACCGGCAATATCCGGATCCCCAAGGAACGGTCGGAGGCCTACGAGCAGGAGAGCCTGGAGGCCCCAGAGCCTCCGGAGGAAAAGCCGAAAAAGAAAAAGAAGAAAAAGGGCCTGTTCGGCCGGAAAAAAGTTCCCGACTTCGACGAAGGCGAGGACATGTATTACGGCATTCAGTTAAAGCCCATCGACGAATACCGAAAGGGCTTTGACCCTGCCACCGGGGAATTCACCCTGGGCAAAGAGGCTTTCCAGGACCTGTTTGACGACTCCAAAAAGGCCATTGACGACGAGGTGGAGGCCAATTTCCAAAAGCTCCAGCGGGAGCGGCGCCGCCGGGTGGCGGAGGCCGTGCAGACCGCAGGGGTGGACGAGGAGCAGATCGCCGATGAATTCGGCGTGGTGGCTCCCATGCCCGTTACCGCCTTCGCGGCGGATCCCTACGCCAAACAGCATGGGATCGACGTCCAGGGCGGCTTGTCCCAGGAGGAGCTGCCGGAGATCCAAAAGGCCATGATGGAGACCGTCAGCGACCAGACCATGGAGATCAAGCTGAACGTTTTAAACGATACGGTGGAGCTCCAGCGGGTGAAAGAAATGCCCGCCGTCAGCGAGGAATCCGTCAACAAGATCCTGGAATCCATTACGGAGGAGCCGGCCGGGGAGGGACAAGCCCCCCAGCAGGAGATCGCCGAACCCACGCCGGTGGAGTTCAGCGAGGTTTCCGAACAGCCCCAGACCGGGGAAGAATCTGCGCCGGAAGCGGAAACCCTGCCGGAGGAGGAAAGCCCTGCCGGGGAGAACGAGCCCTCTCAGGAAAGGCCCATCGAGGGCAGGCCCTTGGGAGAGATCCCCCAGGTGGCCAGCATTTACGAATACAGATCCCGCAGCATTCCCACCCACGTCATCAACGCGGACGTGCTGCAAAGCGCCCTGCTGTCCGAGTCGGAGGAGCTCCGCCAGCTGTCCGGCGGGGAAGACTCCCAGCACGAGGCCCGGCGCCGGGTGCGCAATAAAAAGCTGGAGGATCGTCCGGAAGAGCCGGGGGAGTCCCCCATCGACGTGGGCGAGTCCATCGAGGACTACACGGGCCCCGAGGACGCCAAGTCCATTTCCCACGAGCTGCGGGGCGACATGCGGGAGCTTACCATGCGCATGATGATCACCGGCGTCTGCACCCTGCTGCTGGCCGCGGTAAATCTGATCTGCGGCGGCGGGCTTTCCGCCGGGGACGGCAGCGGCTCGCTGGCCATTGTTTATGTGGTGCTCAGCGTGGTGTTCCTGGGCGTGTCTGTGGGCGTGTGCTACCGCACGGTGCTCAACGGGCTGAAGGCCCTGTTTACCTTTAACGCCAATTCCGACAGCGCCGCGGCTGTGGCGGCTGTGGCCGTGGCCCTGCAGACGGTGTCCGCCATCTTCTTCCGGGATCAGCTGGCAGACGGCCGGCTCCACCTGTATCCGGTGGTGCTTTCGGCTATCCTGTTCGTCAACGCGGCGGGCAAGTTGACCATGATCCGCCGGATCCACAGCAATTTCCGGTTCATCACCTCCCGGGAGCAGAAATACTCCGTGCGGATTTTTGACGACTACAACACTTCCCTGAAAATGACCAAGGACTGCGTGGCCGAAAAGCCGCTGATCGCGTACCAGTGCAAGGCGGGCTTCTTAAAGCGTTTCCTGGAGCTTTCCTACGATCCCGATCCCTCCGAGAGCGCTTCGCAGCTGCTGGCGCCCATCGGGCTGATCTCTTCCCTGGTGCTGTGCATCGCCTGCCTGCTGATTACCCGCAGCGTGCCCACGGCTTTCAGCGCCCTGGCGGCCGCGTCCTGCGCCTGCGTGGCGGTGTCCAATATGCTTTCGGTAAATCTGCCTGTCAGCCGCCTGTGCAAAACTGCCCGCCGGGCCGGGGCCATGGTGGTGGGCTACGACGCCGTGGAGCAGCTGGGCAATGTGAACGCCGTGCTGGTGGACGCCGACGAGGTGTTTCCCCGGGGCACGGTGGTGCTGGGCGGCATCAAGACCTTCGGCAACCGGGCCGGGGCCGAGGAGGCCATTATTGCCGCCTCTGCTTTGATGAAGGAAATCGGCGGACCCCTGGCCGGCGTGTTCGACCAGGTCATCAGCGAAAATGAAGATTCCCTGCCCGAAGTGGAGAAATATTCCTACGAGGAGGGCGGCGGCATCATTGGCCGGGTGGACGGCAAAACCGTCTACATTGGCAGCCGTGCCCTGCTGGTCAACCACCGGATCGAGGTCCCCGCCAGAGAAGAGGAGACCCAGTACGCTTCCGGCAACAAGAACATCGTGTACATTGCCGTAGAGGCCAGGGTGTCCGCCATGCTGGTGCTCACCTATTCCGCCGACCGCCGCCGGAAGAACGAGCTCCAGCGCCTGGAGGACAGCGGCATCAGCGTGATTATCCGCACCACCGACCCCAACGTGACGCCCCAGCTGGTGTCCCGGCTGTTCGGTATAGATACCGCTTCCGTCGGTGTATTGGAGGGCGAATTGGGCGACACCGCCCAAAAGCTGCTGGGGGAGACGATCCCCCGGGCCGACGCCGTCGTGGCCACCAAGGGCCGCATGGAATCCATGATGAACGTGGTGGCCGACTGCGTGGAGGAACGGCGCACGGCCGGCGTGGTGGTGGCCATTCAGAACGCCGCCGTGATCCTGGGCTTTGTGCTGGTGGCCTTTATGGCCTGCTTTGGCGGCATGCGCCAGCTTTCGTCCTTTGTCCTGTTCCTCTTCGAGCTGTTCTGGTTCCTGGTGATTTTGGTGATCCCCAAGCTGAGGAAATAGAGGGCCTGACGGGCTTTTACCGAGAAATGAAAAAGGCGGGCGGAAGCCCGTCTTTTTTTACGCGTGAAACCGCCGCCTGCCGGAGGATTCCCAAAGATATTCCAACTAAGGCATAGTTAACGTGGTTCAAAAGAGGTAAAACCCTCTTTCGAACCCGGCAGAGCGGGCGTGCCCGCTCTATGTCTGCTTGAAAATCGGTACTTACCGATTTTTAAGTGCGTTTACTATAGTTGCCTATCTAAAAATCGCACCGGGATTTTGTGCATAATTTCCAAATTGAGAAAATTACAGATCAAAAAATTCATATATTTTTTGGAATTGGCATTGTATTCTCCGTCAAGGTGTTATATAATAATCTATACCCTTTTGAGAGACTTGTGCAAAACAGGGAAAAAACCTAGCGGTACGGGCAGTGAAAACAAGGAAGCCGCCCGGCGGGCTGGGAAGGAGAATACATATGAACCAGTATCAGGCGAAAAACATTATCAACCTGGCGGTTGCCGGTCACGGCGACG
>CAZBDS010000058.1:0-5956 GCA_964490735.1 uncultured Acutalibacter sp.
GGAGGCCTTCGCATACTCATATTCGGCGGGATTCTCCACGCACTCGTCAAAGGCCATGGCAATGGTAGATCCCAGATTTGATTGGATCCGCATGCTTTCCTCCGGTCCCATAAAGATCTTGCGTCCGTCGATATGGGAGGCGAAGGTAACGCCCTCTTCTTTGATATTGCGCAGCTTCGCCAGAGAAAACACCTGGAAGCCGCCGCTGTCCGTCAGCACCGGTCCGTCCCAGCCTGTAAGCTTTCTGATGCCGCCCAAGGCTTTTACGGTCTCGTCGCCGGGCCGCAAGTGCAGATGATAGGTATTGCAAAGCTGGACCTGGCATTCCAGGTCCTTCAGGTCATAGGCGGAAACCGCACCCTTGATGGCTCCTGCGGTAGCCACATTCATAAAAGCGGGGGTTTGTACAGTGCCGTGCACGGTTTCAAACTGCCCTCTGCGGGCTTTTCCCTCTGTTTTCAGAAGCTGGTACATCAAATGTTCCTCTCGTTTTCTTCATTTTCTTCTATCGAATGAACATGGCGTCCCCAAAGCTGAAAAAGCGGTAACGTTCCTCTACGGCGGTTTTGTAAGCATGAAGGATATTTTCCCTGCCCGCCAGGGCGGACACCAGCATGATCAAGGTACTTTCCGGAAGGTGAAAATTGGTGATGAGAGCGTCCAGGCCCTTGAATTCATAGCCGGGATAGATAAAGATATCCGTCCAGCCCTCACTTTCCCGAAAACAGCCTTCCTTTTGAATCACCGATTCGATGGTGCGGCAACTGGTGGTTCCCACGGCGACCACCCGGCCCCCTCGGGCTTTGGTCTCATTGATGAGATCGGCGGTTGCCTGGGGCATGTGGTAGTGCTCGCTGTGCATTTTGTGATCGGTGATCCGTTCCGCGCTGACTGGACGAAAAGTGCCCAGTCCCACATGAAGCGTTACAAAGCCGAGCTTTACGCCTTTGGTTTGCAGTTTTTCCAGCAGCTCCGGGGTGAAGTGAAGCCCTGCCGTGGGGGCCGCTGCAGAGCCGGTTTCCCGGGAATAGACGGTTTGATACCGTTCCTTGTCTTCCAGCTTCTTTTTGATATAAGGCGGCAGGGGCATTTGACCGATCTGGTCGAGAATGTTGAAAAAGAGACCGGTATAACCGAAAAAGCGGATAAGGCGGTTGCCGCCCTCCAGCACGTCCATCACCTCGCAGTGAAGCAGGCCTTCTCCAAAGGTGAAGCGGCTTCCCGGTTTGGCACGCTTTCCGGGGCCGGCAAGGGTCTCCCAAACATCGTTTCCCTTGTTTTCCAGCAGCAGGAACTCCACGTTGGCGCCGGTTTCTTCTTTTATACCGTAGATCCGGGCGGGAAGCACCCGAGAGTCGTTTAAGATCAGGCAGTCTCCGGGGTCCAGCATGTCGGCGATCTCCCGAAAAACATGGTGGCTGATCTCGCCGGTGCGTTTGTCAAGAACCATCAGCCGAGAAGAATCCCGGGGTTCCACGGGGGTTTGCGCAATCAGCTCTTCCGGCAGCTCAAATCCAAAATCGCTGGTTTTCAAGGTGTTTTCCATGACGGCGGCTCCTTTCCGGCACAGCAGAATGCTCAAAATATTTCTGCACCGATCTGAGAAAAATTTCATATATTATATTGCTGAAAAATTGACAACGGAAGCAAACTAAGGTATGATAAACAGGAATAGAGGCGCAGCTTTCAAGAGTAGCGGGATCGAGGCCGCCAATGCCTGAGAAGTTTCGTGAAAGGGGACGCTGCCGAAGGGGATGTCCGGCAAACATTGCTCTGGTTGCAGCGGCGAACAGCCCTGCGACTGTCATCTTTTACGATGGAGTGCTATTGCATAGGGGAAGTATGCGCCTTTGACACAGCATTCTCATTATAAAAGATAGACGGCCGGTTTTCAACCGGTTTTTTCTTTCTTCCCCTCTTTCCGGCTTTTCACATTTGTTTTATAGAAAGGATCGAAGCATGATGAAACAGTATCGAGTTGGAATTATCGGGTGCACCGGCATGGTAGGCCAGCGCCTGGCTACCATTCTGGAAAACCACCCCTGGTTTAAGGTGACCGCCATGGCGGCCAGTGCCCGTTCCGCCGGCAAGACCTATCGGGAAGCCCTGGGCGTCCGCTGGGTTATGCGTACCCCCCTTCCCGCTTCTATGGCGGAGCTGCCGGTTTACGACGCAGAAAAGGACATCGACACTGTGGTTTCTCTGGTGGACTTTGTGTTCTGCGCCGTCAATATGAAGGGTGATGAAATTCTAGCGCTGGAGCAGGCCTATGCCAAGCGCGAATGCCCTGTGGTCTCCAACAATAAGCAGCACCGGGGGTTCCCCGACGTGCCCATGATCATTCCTGAGATCAATGCCGACCACGTGAAGGTCATCGAAACCCAGCGGAAACGCTTGGGCACTAAGCGCGGCTTTGTAGCTGTAAAGTCTAACTGTTCTTTGGTAAGCTATGTGGCGGCAATGCATCCGTTGATGGATCTGGGTGTCAGCAAGCTGCTGGCTTGTACTTATCAGGCAGTTTCCGGCGCCGGCAAGACCTTTGAGACCATGCCGGAGATTGTGGACAACGTGATCCCCTATATCGGCGGCGAGGAGGAAAAATCCGAGCAGGAGCCCATGAAGATCTGGGGCCACATCGAAAACGGGGTCATTGTCAACGCCACGGCCCCCTCCATCACTTCCCAGTGTTTCCGGGTGCCGGTTTCCGACGGACACATGGCCGCAACCTTCTTCTCCCTGGAAAAGAAGACGACCCAGGAGGAAATTATTCGCCGCTGGAACGAATTCAAGAGCCCCGTAGAGCACCTGGGCCTTCCCAGCGCTCCCAAGAAATTCCTCTATTACTTTGAGGAAGACAACCGGCCCCAGACCAAGCTGGACCGGGATCTGGACGGCGGCATGGCCGTGTCCATCGGCCGGCTCCGCCCCGATATCCACTACGACTACAAGTGCGTCTGTCTGGCCCACAATACGCTGCGGGGCGCCGCGGGAGGCGGCGTACTCATGGCAGAGCTGCTCTGCAAGCTCGGCTATTTTGATTGATTATCTGATTCGGAGGTATGGAAGGCGCTATGAAAGAATTGCTTTTTACCGGTGCGGGCACTGCCCTGGTTACCCCTTTTGATAAAGACGGGAATGTGGCCTGGGAAGAATTGGAAAAGCTGGTAGAATTCCAAATTGAAAACAACATCGACGCCATTATTGCCTGCGGTACCACCGGTGAAGCGGCCACGATGACCGCAGAGGAACAGCTGGAAGTTATTGATTTTATCATCAAAAAGGTCCACGGGCGGGTTCCCATGATCGCGGGGACCGGCAGCAACGATACCAAATTTTGCGTGGATCTGTCCCTGGGCGCCAAAAAGCTGGGAGCAGACGGCTTGCTGTTGGTGACTCCCTATTACAACAAAACCTCACAGAAGGGCCTGGAAGAAAGCTTCAGCTACATTGCGGATCAGGTAAAAATGCCCTGCGTGCTGTACAATGTTCCCAGCCGCACCGGCTGCAATATCAAACCGGCCACCTATCTGGCGCTGTCGAAAAATCCCTATATTGTGGCAGTGAAGGAAGCTAACGGCGACACCGATTCGGTGGCCCACACCCTGGCCCTCTGCGGAGACGACTTGGCGGTTTACTCCGGCGAGGACAATCAGACCCTGCCCATTATGGCTTTGGGCGGCAAGGGTGTGATCTCTGTTTTTTCCAACGCTCTGCCCCGCCAGCTTCATGAGCTGACCACCGCTGTGCTCCAGGGCGACCTGGACACTGCCCGGAAGCTTACCATGGAATACATCGACCTGATGGACGGCTTTTTCCTGGACGTAAACCCCATTCCCATTAAGGAAGCGCTGTTCCAGATGGGAATGATCAGCACTAACACCTGCCGTATGCCGTTGACCACTATGACCGACGGCGGCAGAGAAACATTGACTACCCTGCTGAAAAAACACAATTTGGTTTAACGGGACACGATTTTTTCAGGACGTGGCAAGGAAAGGAGCTTTACAAAATGGTCGATATCCTTTTATGCGGCTGCAGTGGAAAAATGGGAGCCGCTGTACAGGCGGCCGCTGCTCTTCGGAAAGACTGCCGGATTGTCGCAGGCGTAGACCTTTCCGCCGGTGTGAACCTGACGTTTCCCGTATATTCTGCCCCGGAGCAGGTGCGCGAACATGCCGATATTATAATTGACTTCTCCCACCCTTCCGCGCTGGAGTCCATTTTGGAATACTGTCGAAGCCATTCGGGCACGGCGGCGGTTCTCTGTACCACCGGCTACAGCAAGGAACAGGTCCAATTGGTAAAAGAAGCGGCAAAGGACCTGCCGGTTTTCTATTCGCGCAACATGTCTCTGGGAATTAATCTGCTGATTGAGCTTTCCAAAAAAGCAGAAAGCGTGCTGGGCGACGGATTTGACGTGGAGATTGTGGAAATGCACCACAATCAAAAGCTGGACGCCCCCAGCGGGACGGCGCTGATGTTGGCCGACGCCATCAACGAGACCCGGGAAAATCAGATGAAATATATCTACGACCGGCATTCTCAGCGAAAGAAGCGGGAAAAACACGAAATCGGCCTTCATTCTGTCCGCGGCGGTACTATTGTGGGAGAACACCAGGTAATCTTTGCCGGGCAGCACGAAACCATTACCCTTTCTCATTCTGCCCAGTCGAAAGAGCTGTTTGCTTCCGGTGCGGTAAACGCCGCCGTGTATATGCAGGGCAAAGGCCCCGGGCTCTACACCATGTCCGATATGATTTGAGGAGGAAACACTTATGAGCGCAACCACTGTCATCAGCACGACGGACAATATCACCCTGGTCACGCTGCAAGGGTTTCCGGCCAGTGCCGATTCCATTGCGAAGATTTTTGACGCGATTTCTGATTATAAAATCAACATCGACATGATCTCCATGGCCCCCACTCACGGGGCCTACACGGGGCTTTCGTTTACCATTTCAGATAACGATCTGATTGACATACTGTCCTTTATCTCCGATTTGAAAAAGAAGACCGAGGTAAATGTGATTGTCAGCAGCGTGAACCACAAGATCTCTGTGTATGATCCGGTAATGAAGAATACGCCCGGAATTGCCGCCAAGGTTTTTAACGCTATTCGTGACACCGATGCGGATATCCGGCTGATCACCACTTCCGAGGTTGAGATCTCTCTTCTCGTTACCGAGGCCGATTACGACACGGTTTACGGCGCTATCGTCAAAGCAATGGGCGCCAAAGCATAAAGCCTAGAACCAGAGCACTATGGGCATAACGTAAACAGAAAACAGTACGATCCAGAAGGCGGCGGTCAGCAAAAAACCTGCCGCCTTTTCCCATGCCTTTCCCACCTTTTCTCCCCAGCCGCGGGAACGGAAGAGAAGAAAAAGAAGCAGTGCGGCAAGGCCGGAACAGGTGAGTAAGACAGCGGTTTTCACGCCCTGGGGCAGATAGGAGAGCTCTATGGTATTTAGGCCCTGTTCCAAAGGGATTTCCAGGAAGCAGTCCAACACAATGCGGAGTTCTGCGGGTTTGCCGTTGACAGAGGCTTTCATGCCGGGGGCAAAGGGAATGCTTAAAAAGAGGGTCTGCCCTGCCCTTGCCGCCTCTGCCGTTCCGGTGATTTTTCCCGCTTTTTCTTCCAAAGAACAGCTTTTCAAACCGGACGTAAAGGCATTTAGCTTGTCAAAATCCAACCCCGCGACACCGAACGACCGAAGGCCTTCGACATTCCTGTGCACCACAATAGTGATCCGTACCGTCTCATTCTCAAAAGCCCCCAGCTCCAAAATGCCGTTGCAGCTCTGGGTAGGATAGTGCTCTGCAAGCATTTTTCCGTTTACGAAGACCGTAAAGGCATTATTGATCGGCTCCCGCAGACGGTTGGTGTTTTCGGAAAAGGCATCAAAATACAGGACCTGCCTGCCCTGCACTGGAATCTGATAGAACAGTCTTCCCG
>CAZBDS010000058.1:6056-8181 GCA_964490735.1 uncultured Acutalibacter sp.
ATGACGGGCTTTTTTCCCATGGGCTGACTTGCTTTTTGAGTCTGCAAAGTTTCCAGCAGGTCTGCTCCGTACCATAAAGCAAGAAACAGCGGGATATAGCCGTATCTGGCCGGAAAGGCTTGGTAGCTCCCGGTATGCCAGAGTTTGTTGACAGGCTCCAGAATCAAGGGCAGCAGCATGAGGAAAAACGCTTTAAGAATGGCCCGGCGCTTGGCGGAGCTGGGAAAGGCAAAAGCGAAAACTGGAAGCAGTCCAGCGGCAGTACACAAGAGTACCGGCAGCGTAGTGGAAAGCTCTGTCAGCAGACCGCCTGACCGTATGGTTTCCAAGAAATTTTGAGTGGTACGGGCCGAATGAAGGCATTGCAGCAGGGACGGCAGCCAAGCGAGAGAAGTGACAGCCAAAGCCAGTACAGCGCCGGCACCAATCTTCCCCGCCGCCTTTCCCCGTTTCTCCCTGGGGAGAAACCCTTTTATAAAGAGCGCGGAAAGTAAGATCAGCGCTAGCAGCACCATGTAGCTCAAATAGTAATTGACAACGATGACAGCAGACAGTGCCACCGTAAAAAGAGCGGCTCCGCGTCCCCGGAAAATTCGGCAGAGGCCCAGCATGAGAATCGGAAAGAGATACAGAACATCAAGCCAAACCAGGTTCTGGTAATATAAAAACCCGTAGCCGCACAGGCCGTAGGACAAGCTGAAAAACAGATTAAACCGGTTTTCCAGCCCCGGTTGCTCTTCCCGAAAGAACAAAGAGGCGCTCAGAGCGGACAGGGCCAGTTTAAGCAGCACCAGAATATTTACCAGGAAATAAAGGTCTCCCTTTTCGACGAAAGCAACCAGAAAGGTAAAGGGGCTGGACAGAAAAAAGAAGAACACGCCCCAGAAACTCATGCCGCCGGCATTTTCCAAATTCAGAAGGAATCCGGATTTTCCCTCGAGAATATCCTTCCATTCCATCATCAGCGGCACCACCTGCTGGTCCATATCGCCCCAGGATAAAGTCTTCCCCCCAAAGGGAAATAGCCCAAACCAGGCGTAAACCAGGTAGAGCAGCCCGGCGGTAATCCCAAACGCGGCAAGGGGTATTAAAAGTGAATTCTGTTTTTCAACTTTTTCTCTCATGCCAATACTATTGGCAATATTTCCCCTCCTTAAACGAACAGGGCCCGGGAAAATCCTCCCGAGCCCTGTTGCTTTATTCGATTACAATTTTGTGGAAGACCTTCTTGCCCTTTTTGACAATCAGCTGGCCATCGGTAAAATCGGTCTGGGAAAAACTTTTTCCCAGATCGGTGACCTTCTCGTCATTGACGGTGATTCCCCCCTGCTGGATCAGCCTGCGTCCCTCGCTTTTGGACTGGATCAACCCGGCCTTGGAAAGAAGGTCGAGCACGTTAATCGCCCCATCGGTCAAATCAGCCGCGGTGAGTTGGGTAGTGGGCATGTTTTCCGTATTGCCTCCGGCGCCGAACAAGGCCTTGGCGCTCTCCTGGGCCTTTTGGGCTTCCTCCTCGCCGTGAACCATTTTGGTCAGCTCAAAGGCCAGAATCTCCTTGGCTTCGTTGAGCTTTTCCCCCTCCCAGTGATCCATCTCGTCGATCTGCTCCAAAGGCAGGAAGGTGAGCATTCGCAGGCAGCGAAGGACGTCCGCGTCTCCCACATTGCGCCAGTACTGATAAAAATCAAAGGGAGAAGTCTTGTTGGGATCGAGCCAAACGGCGTTTCCGGCAGTCTTCCCCATCTTATGGCCCTGGGAATCGGTAAGCAGGGTAATGGTCATGGCATGGGCGTCTTTGCCCAGCTTCCGGCGGATCAGCTCGGTGCCGCCCAGCATGTTGCTCCACTGGTCGTCGCCGCCGAACTGCATGTTGCAGCCCAGGGTCTGGAACATGTGGTAGAAGTCGTAGGACTGCATGATCATATAGTTGAACTCCAGGAAGCTGAGCCCCCGCTCCATGCGCTGCTTGTAGCAGTCCGCCCGGAGCATATTGTTCACCGAGAAGCAGGCCCCCACCTCCCGCAGCAGGTCGATATAGTTCAGATCCAGCAGCCAGTCGGCGTTGTTGAGCATCATGGCCTGACCCGGGCCGTCGCCAAAGTCGATGAACCGCTCCAGCTGGTGC
>CAZBDS010000059.1:0-8149 GCA_964490735.1 uncultured Acutalibacter sp.
CTTCCAGAAATGTATGGATAATTTTAGGCGCTTTTCCCCACCAGATGGGGTAGCCGATAAACACGATGTCATACTGCCCCATATTTTCCACCGATCCGTTGATGGCGGGCCGGGAGTTGGGGTCGTTCATCTCAATGGTGGTGCGGCTGTTGTTATCGTTGTAGTTCAGATCGGCCTCGGTGTAGGGTTCCTCCGGGACGATTTCATACAGGTCAGCGCCCAGGCCGTCGGCCATATATTCGGCCAGCGGGCGGGTATTGCCGGTGGCGGAAAAATAGGCGACCAGCACGTGTGTCCCATTGTCAGGTTCAGAAGCGGGTCCGCTGGTAGGCGCCGCCGTAGGGGAGGGCCCGGGCGTGGGGGCAGATCCATTTACAGCAGAACTGGCGGGTTCAGAAGGAACTTTACTGCTGGAAGGATTGGTATTTAAAGACGAAGACAGCGTAGAGCTGCCGGGCGAGTTCTCCCCCGCGCAAGCGGCCAGAGAGCACAATGCCAATAGGCAAAGCAAGAAAGCGGTTATTTTCTTCATAAGAGATCCTTCCCTTCTTGTTTCGTTTCGCAGAGTCAATCTTGCAGCCAGGACGGCCGCTCCCGGCTGCAAATTCAGTATAGCGGAGAAAAGTCAGGTTGTAAAATGCTTATTTTGTTGACGGTCTATGCCTAAAAGGCATAATAAAACTGTTTGTACTGGCTCAAAAATTGAACCCGCCTGCAATCCCTTGCAGGCGGGTCTTTCTTTTCACAATTTCTTTGCTTTCACGATTACCGCAGGGTTGATGAGCCGCGCTTTCCCGGCAGAATAGTACTTTCCTTCCCGAAAAGAATCTGCCTCTTCCTGCTCGTAAGCGGATTCCTCTACCACCCTTTGGATAAGAAATCCATGCTCTGCCAGGCAGTTGAGATAAGAGCTGAGCTTCCAGTTTTTAAGGTGCAGGCCGCTTACCCCCATTTTCTGTATTTCGATTTCCTGTTCTTCCACATAGGAGCGGGAGAGAAGGTACTGCCCGTCTGCGGCGTCTACACACTGCATCAACGGATTATCCCAAGAAAAAACAAACAGCCCACCGGGTTTTAGATATTCCTGCACGCGGGCAATGGCGGCGCTCAAATCCGTTGTCCAGCCAAGGCCGTAAATGGAATAAACCATATCAAAATGGCCGCGTGGAATCCCCGGATTGGTCTCCATTGCCGCGGTAAACAGGTTCACCTTTTTCCCGGCTGTTTTCAATAGGTTTTTCGCCTGGCCGATCCTGGCTTCGGAAAGATCCAAGCCCCATAGCTCCTTCGCGCCCCGTTCGGCTATCCAAGCCAGCGATTCTCCGCTGCCGCAGGCCAGCTCCAGCACGCTCTTCCCGCGCACATCGCCCAGCAGGCAGAGGCTTTCCTCCAAAGGTGTGTAGGGCCCATATGCCGGCAAATGTGTCCCGGCCCATTTTGTCTGCGCCACCTGATTCCAGCCGCTGCTGTTTTGTTCCAGGATTTCTTCCGCTGCCGGCGCTTCTGTTCCTTCAGAGAACAGTTCATCGATAGACACGCCAAACAAATCCGCCAGCCGGGGCAAAAGAAACAGATCCGGGTTTGCCTTTCCCGTTTCCCATTTGCTGACCGCCTGCATACTGATCTGAAGCTTTGCTGCCACGTCTGCTTGGCTGAGGCTTCTTCTTTTTCGCAAGGATTGTATTGCCTTGCCTAAACGGTATTCCATACTGGCTCCTCCTCGTTCGATTGTCTGCTGCAATCATTATAAGTTCTATACGGAATCCTCGCAAGCGAAGGCGCTTTGACGGCGGTCAACCAATAGTTGAGTTATATGGAGCAGCACGCCCCTTTATCGGGGGCTTTCTTCCGTTTCGTCCTGCCAGCCTTCTTCCAGGCCCTCATCGCCCGCCGGCTTCTTTGGGCTTGTGCTGTTCTGCGGAGCTGTTTTCGCGCTTCTGTTCCATTTCCGTTTTCGCCATGGCCGGTTTAAGGCAAAGGATTCCCGTGAGATCGGCAAGCAGCCACCCGATGGGAATAGCCCACCAAATGCCCCAAACCCCCACGGCCTGGATCGGCGCCAGCAAGTAGGCGAGCAGCACCCTTGTTCCCAAAGAAATCACGGTCAGGATCAGCGACATTTCCGGTTTTTCAATGCCGCGATAGAAGCCGTACAGCAGAAACAAGATCCCGATTCCAAAGTAAAAGCTGCCTTCAATTCTCAAATATCCGACCCCAGTCTGTATGATTTCCAACTGGGAAGCATCTACAAAAATCCGCATCAAATACGGGGCGAAAACGAAGATGACAAGCGACACCGCAGCACAGAAAGCAAAGGAGATTCCAACCGCCTTCCGTATGCCGCTGCGCACCCGTTCCGGCTTTTTGGCGCCGTAATTCTGGGAGATGAAAAGGGAAAAGGCGTTTCCGAATTCCTGCGCGGGCATATAGGCAAAAGAGTCGATCTTTACCGCCGCCGCGAAAGCGGCCATCACTGCTGACCCAAAGCTGTTTACCAGGCCTTGGATCATCAGGATCCCGAAATTCATGACCGACTGCTGAACGCATGCGGCAGAGGAATGCCGGACGATCCCCAGCGCTGCGCCTTTCCTTATTTTGAAATTCTCCCTGCCCGGACGAAGCTCTGGCTCTTTCAGCAGGACATAGGCGCCAATCCCTATTGCCGACACCGCCTGCGCGGCAACCGTCGCGGCGGCAGCGCCGCCCACGCCTCGATGAAAAACCACAACGAACAGAATGTCAAGACCAACGTTGAGGATTGCCGCCGCGCCTAGAAAGTACAGCGGCACCACCGAGTTCCCAATGGCACGCAGCAGAAACGCGAAAAAGTTATACAGGAAGGTGAAAAAGAGCCCGAAGAAAATGATCCTGACATAGTCGTACATCAAGCGGTACACATCATCGGGGACGCGCAAAACCTGTAAGATAAAATCGGTTTCGGCGAAGACAAAGACGTTGATCGCCACGGTAACCGCAGCAATAAACAAAAAGGAAACGGCGATACTGTCTTTCAGTTCCCGCTTTTCCATTTTGCCGAAGCAAATGGAAAAAACAGTGCCGCTTCCCATGCAGAGCCCAAGAATGATCGAAGTTAAGAAGGTCATAAGGGTGTAGGCTGAACCGACCGCCGCCAGGGCGTCGGGACCCAAAAACTTTCCAACGATCAGCGTATCCGCGATATTATAGCACTGCTGCAGCAGATTGCCCAAGATCATGGGGCCGGCAAACAGCAGCATGGTTTTCACAATATTTCCCTGTGTCAGATCTTTTTCCATTATCTTCCCCTCTATCGCAACGATTGTAACAAACCGCAGCTTCCCCGTCAAGGGAACGCATGGTATAATAAAATCAGAAAACATGGGAGGGATTTACTGTGAAGACACGTTTTATCGGCAAATTGGAAGTTTCGCCCATCGGTATGGGGTGCATGGGGTTCTCTCATGGCTACGGACAGGTACCGGAGGAGGAGTATTCCGTCGAGGCCATCCGCAGGGCCTACAATTTCGGCTGCACTTTTTTTGACACCGCCGAAACTTACGGCCGGGAACAGTTCTGGGCAGGCCACAATGAACAGCTGGTCGGCAAGGCCCTGGAACCCTTCCGCAAGGACGTGGTGCTGGCCACCAAGCTGCATATTCACGGGGAAGAGATGGAAGGCGGTTCTGTCTATGAAATCGTAAAAAGGCATTTAGAGCAGTCTATGAAGAACCTTCGCACCGATTATGTGGATCTGTACTACCTGCACCGGGTCAACGAGGGCGTGGCGCTGGAGGAAGTGGCCGCCGCTATGGGCAGGCTGATCGGCGAGGGAGTGATCCGGGGCTGGGGGCTGTCTCAGGTGAATGCGGAGACTTTGGACAAGGCCCACAAAGTTACCCCGGTAACCGCCGTGCAGAACCTTTACAATATCCTGGAGCGGGACTGCGAGGCGGAAGTTTTTCCTTACTGCCTGAAAAATCATATCGGCGTAGTACCCTTTTCGCCTATTGCCAGCGGGTTCCTTTCGGGAAAAATCACGGTAGACACAAAGTTTGAGGAAAAGGACGACGTGCGCAACTGGGTGCCTCAGCTCAAAAAAGAAAACATTGCCGCAAACCAGCCCATTCTGGATATCCTGGCCCGGTATTCTCAGGAGAAAAGCGCCACCCCGGCGCAGATTTCCCTGGCCTGGATGCTGCATAAATATCCCAATGCAGTGCCCATTCCCGGCTCCAAAAATCAGGAGAGGATCCTGGAAAACCTGGGCAGCTGGAATGTGCGGCTGACGGACGCTGAGTTTGCCGCTTTGGAGCAGGCTTTGAACGCTTGTCCTGTTCATGGGCACCGGGGCCATGTGGAGACGGAGGGAAAAAGCTTTAGCAGGAACTGGAGAAAGTAGGCTTTGCCTCGATCAGACAGTGAAAAGACCGCATAAGGAAAGCCGGGCTCTCAGAAAGAGAGCCCGGCCGCTTTTGTTTTTATTTTTCACTTTCTCGAAAGCCTGATGCACAGCTTGCTGAGTTCTACCGCAGCGAGGGGAAGCAGCGAGAACAGCAGCACATACAGCCACTCTTTGCCGGTAAGCAAAGTCAAAGTAAAGACCTGACGGAAGAAAGGTACGGCGACGATCAGCCCCAGCACAGCGGCCGAAGCGGCAATAGAGAGGAAAAGGTGCTTATTGTGCCCGTTGCCTGTGGAAAAGATCGATTCCGTGTTGGAACGCTGGTTTAAGGCATGCAGCAGTTGCGAAACGGACAGCACCAAAAAGGCCATGGTCATCCCGACGGGATACCCGCCCAGGCTCAAGCCCGTCCAATAGGCGCCGATGGTGGCTGCGGAAATGAAAACTCCGTGCAGGCAGACACGCGCCACAAGCCCGCTGTCGAACAGGGAGCCGGAGCGGATCGGCTTGTTTTTCATAACGTTTTTGCTGGCGGGATCCACTCCCAGAGCCAGCGCGGGAAGCGTATCGGTGATGAGGTTTACCAGCAGGATCTGCACGGCCAGAATGGGCGGTTCCCAATTGAGAATCGTCGCCACAAGCAGGGTAAGGATCTCCGCGATATTTCCGGCCAGCAGGAACTGAATGACCTTTTGAATATTCCGATAGATCCTTCTGCCTTCCCGAATGGAGGATTCGATCGTCGTAAAATTGTCATCTGTCAGGATCATATCGGAAGCGTCCTTGGCCACGTCCGTGCCGGTCTTTCCCATGGCGATCCCAATGTCCGCCGCTTTCAGGGCCGGGGAATCGTTTACCCCGTCTCCGGTCATGGCGACCACTTCCCCGTTCTCTTGCAGCGCCTGAATGATGCGCAGCTTATCGGAAGGGGAAACCCGGGCAAAAACGGCGGCGGTTTTAACCGCTTCTTTCAGCTGTTCGTCGGTCATCGCGTCCAGCTCGGGGCCTGTGATCGCCGTGCTCCCCTCCTCCAAAATGTGGAGCTGCCGGGCAATGGCTAGGGCTGTGACCTTGTGGTCTCCGGTGATCATGATAACCCTGATCCCAGCGGTATGGCAGGTATCCACGGCCTTGGCGACCTCTTTGCGGGGCGGGTCCAGCATGCCGGTCATTCCCAGGAAGGTGAGGTTTTCCTCCACGTTTTCGCTTTCCTCTGTGGGGACGCGGGTCAGCGTCCTTTTTGCAAAGCCCAAAACCCGCAGGGCGTTTTCCGAAAGCTCCCTGCACAAATTGAGAATGCTTTGACGGTCTTCCGGGGTCATGGGCCGGACGCCCTGGGAAGTCAGAATGCTTGTGCAGAAGGGCAGCAGCTCCTCTACCGCGCCCTTGGTGCAGGCGGTGATCTCTCCGTTCAGCCGGTGCACCGTAGTCATGCGCTTCCGCACGGAATCGAAGGGCTGTTCAAACAGACTGGGAGACGCTTCTTCCAACGCTTCTTTTTCTATTCCGTACTTTTCGGCAAAGGCCAGCAGCGCCCCTTCCGTGGGGTCCCCCAAGTATTCCCCGGCCCGCTCCGGGTCTGGGGAGGCGTTGTTGCAAAGGGCGGCTGCCTGCAAAAGGTCTTGTGCCGCGGCCGGCAGCTCCGAGGTTTTCCCCAGCTCCAGCGCGCCGCTTTCTTTGGGGTCTCCCAGCACAAGATGGGTGACGGTCATGCGGTTCCGGGTCAGGGTGCCGGTTTTGTCCGTGCAGATCACCGTGGCGCTGCCCAGGGTCTCCACAGCGGGAAGCTTTCGGATCAAAGCGTTTTGCTTTGCCATGCGCTGAACCCCCAGCGCCATCACGATGGTAGCGGTGGCGGGCAGGCCCTCGGGAATAATGGCAATCGCCAGAGAGACCGCCGTCAGCAGCAGGGGGATCCAGGGGCGGTTGTACAGGCTGCCTATTCCCAGGATCAGGATACAGACAAACAGCCCTACCACGCTGAGGCTCTTTCCCACAGAGTTGAGCTTCTTTTTCAGGGGCGTGTCCTCTTCCTTCTGATCGTCCAGCATGCGGGCGATCCGCCCCACCTCTGTGCCCATGCCCGTTTTGACCACAACGCCTTCGGCATTGCCGTACATGACAATGGAAGAGGTGTAGGCCATGTTGCTTCTGCTGCCCAGGGGCACCGTTTCCTCCAGGACCGCTTCACTGTCCTTTTCCACCGGGAGGGATTCCCCCGTAAGAGAAGCCTCCTGCACGGCCAGCCGGTTTTCTTCCAGCAGGCGAAGGTCGGCCGGAACGATGGCGCCGTCTTCCAAAAGCACAATGTCGCCGGGAACCAGTTCCCTTGCCGGGATCAGAGTTTCTTCCCCGTCCCGGCGGACGTAAGCGGTCGGCGCGCTCATTTCCTTTAAGGAATCCAGCGCGTTGGCGGCTTTGTTCTCCTGGATCACGCCGATGACCGCGTCCAGGATCACAATGGTCAGGATCACCGCCGCCTCCGCGAATTCCCCCAGCAGCAGGGAAAGCAGCGCCGCGCCCAGCAGGATCAGCACCATCACATCGGTGAGCTGCTCCAGCAGCATTTTTCCAATGGTCTTCTTTTCTTTTTGGTGCAGCTCGTTGGGGCCGTACTGTTCGAGGCGTTTTTTCGCCTCGGCCGCGCTGAGTCCCTCCGGAGACGTTTTCAGCTCCTGCATGACCTCCGCGGACGGCCTGCTGTGCCAAGGGCGGCCTGGGTTTTGATCTGCGTCCATAAAACTAAAATCCTCCCATTCAGTATAACAGGCTGTTCATTCCGTCCAGGTTACGTCGATGACAGTTCCTTGGTTTCCGTTTTTAACGGCTTTTGAAACGCAGAGGATCGTACACAGGTTTTCAATGCCGCTGATGATCAGGGAAACGCCCACAAAAATCATGAGCGCGGAAGCCCCGTTAAAGGGATCGAGAAACAGGAAAAACGCGAAAGCCGTGCTGACGATTCCCATCAGAAGGGACAGCCACCAGCTTGAAACACCGGACCGCCGCATTTCCACGGAAAGCTGAATGTCGAAAACACTTCCCATCATCATGTAAAACCCGGCGGCAACCGGCAGGAACACCATGGCTCCGGCAGGGTGGACAAGCAGCAGAATGCCGATCAGGATATTGCACATGCCAAGGGTCAGATCGAACCGGAAAAGCAGCCCCGCAAACCCGAGGTTGAAGTAGCGTGCCAGCTCATACACACCCACGGCGATGAACAGAACGCCCAGAATGATACAGACTGCTAGCGCGGAGATCTCCGGCCAGATCAGCATCACCACACCCAATGCTAAAAGCAGGCAGCTCACAAGAATTGAGACTGTGCGAAACTGCTTCCATGCTTTTTTGGTTGTTGCCATCAAAATCTCTCCTTTATCATTTTTCGGACGGTACGTTTTGGCCCGCTCGGTCCTGCTGCTCCCGCTTCTCCTTTTCGCCGGCGTCCCACAGACGGTCGGCCTCGGGTTTCCAGCAATCGGCATAGGACACGCATTTGTCGCACAGGTGGTCCACGCTTTCCGGGGACTGAAGATCGGTGGAATGGGCGCCGGTTTCCTTCACCATTTTCCGCAAGAGCTCCGGGTTTTCCAGCATGGGGCAGGGGCGCAGGTGGTTTTCGTTGAAGGGCTGGTTGTCGTGATAGGCCATAAAAATCGGGGAGCGCAGGCAGTCCAGCAGAGAAGTCTCCCGGATATTGCAGTTGGAATAGTGGATGAACACGCAGGGGTCCACGTCGCCGTTGGCGTTGATGTGCAGATACCG
>CAZBDS010000060.1:0-8136 GCA_964490735.1 uncultured Acutalibacter sp.
CGAAAGGGCGCGGTGACCATCGCCACCAACATGGCGGGCCGCGGTACCGATATCCTGCTGGGTGGCAACGCCGAGTTTATGGCCAAGGCCGAAATGCGCAAGCTGGGCTTTGCCGAGGAGCTGCTGGTGGAGGCTACCGCCTTCAGCCATACCGAGGACGAAGAGATCCTGAACGCCCGGAAGACCTTTGCGGAGCTGAACCAAAAATATAAGGAAGAGATCGCCCCCGAGGCCCAGGCCGTCAAGGAGCTGGGGGGCCTGTATATCATCGGCACGGAACGCCACGAGTCCCGCCGGATCGACAATCAGCTGCGGGGCCGGGCCGGCCGTCAGGGCGACCCGGGCAAAAGCCGGTTCTACATTTCCCTGGAGGACGACCTGATGCGGCTGTTCGGCGGCGAACGCATTCAAATGCTGATGGACCGGCTGAACATCGAGGACGATGTTCCCATTGCGGCGGGCATGGTGTCCAACTCTATCGAAGGCGCCCAGCGCAAGGTGGAGAGCCGGAACTTTGCCATTCGGAAAAACGTGCTGCAGTACGACGAGGTGATCTACGGCCAGCGGGACCAGGTGCTGGACGGCGAAAACATGCAGGACGCTGTGCGGAAAATGGTGGAGGAATCCATCAGCGCCAATGTGAAGACCTTCCTGCCCCAGGACGTGCCCCACGACGACTGGGACCTCAACGGCCTGCGGGAGCATTACCTGGGCTGGCTGACCGGTCCCCAGGACCTGAACTTTACCCGGGCGGAACTGGAGGATCTGGAGCCGGAATTCGTGGAGAAGGAGCTGCGGGAAAAGGCGGACGCTCTGTACCGGAAGCGGGAAGAGGAATTTACGCCGCCCGTCATGCGGGAAGTGGAGCGGGTGGTCCTGCTGCGGAACGTGGACCAGGAGTGGATGGACCACATCGACGCCATGGAGCAGCTGCAGGACGGCATTCGCCTGCGGGCTTATGCCCAGCATGACCCGGTGGTGGAATACCGTCTGGAAGGCTTTGAGATGTTCGACGCCATGATTGCAGCCATTCGGGAGAACACCGCCAAGATGATCCTGACAGTGCGCCTGCGGACCCCGGAAGCCCCCAAGCGGGAGCAGGTGGCCAAGGAGACCGCTGCCGGGACTGCCGGAGACGGCACGGTGAAGAAGGCCCCGGTGGTCAAACAGAAAAAGCCGGGAAGGAACGATCCGTGTCCCTGCGGCAGTGGACTGAAGTATAAGAAGTGCTGCGGAAGAAACGAATAAAGGCCGAAAAGTTAAGATACCAAGTGTGGGAGAGGATCGCATGAAAACCGTGAGACGATGGGCCGTTCTGGGGCTGGCGCTGCTGCTGGCGGTGAGCATGACTGCCTGCGGCCTGCCCACGCCCGGCTTTGTGGATTACGACGTGTCCGGCTATATCAAGGCTCTGCTGGACAGCAGCTATCACGATGACAGCGAAAAGCTGATGGACATCACCAATGTCACCGAGGAGCAGGCCCGGGAAAACAATGTTACCACGGTAGAAAACGCGGCGGTCACTTTCTGCAATGCCTACGAGCTGTCCCTTTCCGAGAGCCAGATGGAAGTGCTTAAGCAGATCATGAAGCGGGCTTTCGCGCTGACCCGCTACACCGTGAAAAAGGAGCGAAAGGTAGAGGGCGGCTACTATCTGGAGGTGGAGGTGGCTTCCATCACCAATTTCGAGGGCCGGGGTCAGGAGATTGAAGAGATGAAGCGGCAGGCTCAGCAGGCTGCCACCGCTGCTAATACCACCCAGCCGGCGGATCTCCAATCGGAGGATTCGAACGGGGACGGTGGGGAGGATTCCGACCCCGAGCCTACGCCGGTTCCCCCCAAGCCCAGCTCCGGCAGCGTGGACGCCAATGAATTGTTTATTGAAAAGGTGCTGGACTTCTGCGAGCGGGAGCTGGCCAATATCATGTACGATCCCGAGTCCCGCTCCATTCCCCTGGATATCCGGCAGACGGAAGAGGGAGAGCTGCAGCTGGATCTGAATCAGATTGAGACCGTGGATCAGACGGTGATCAGGATCGCCAAATAAAACAAACGGATCTGGGCGGGCAGGTGTCCGCCCATCCTTATAAAAGGAGAACCGCTATGAACGAATTGCTGCGCACTGCCCAACTGTACGATTTAAACCGCACGGCGGCCCGGCCCCTGCTGGAGAAAACCGAGTATCCCTGGGAAGCCCTGCCCGCCATCGGGGAGTTTATTCTGGAGCTGGGGCAGACCCTGTCCCCCGACGAGTACGAGAAGCGGGGAGAGGACGTGTGGATCCACAGGACGGCTAAAATCTATCCCAACAGCTATATCGAAGGCCCCTGCATTATTGGGCCCGGCACCCAGGTGCGGCCCGGGGCCTTTATCCGGGGCAGCGCCCTGGTGGGGGAGAACTGCGTGGTGGGGAATTCCACCGAGCTGAAAAACGTGATCCTGTTCGACAACGTGCAGGTGCCCCACTACAACTATGTGGGCGATTCCATTTTGGGCTACAAGTCGCACATGGGGGCGGGGGCGGTCACCTCCAACGTGAAGCAGGACAAGACCCCCGTGACCGTGCGGACAGAAGAGGGCCGGGTGGAGACCGGCCTGAAAAAGTTTGGCGCCATGCTGGGCGACTTTGTAGAAGTCGGCTGCAACAGCGTGCTGAACCCCGGCACGGTGGTGGGAAGAAATTCCCGGATATATCCTCTTTCCTCAGTGCGGGGCTATGTGCCGGAAGGGCACATCTTCAAAAACGGAACACTGGTAAAGATTTTGCGATAACAGTAGAACCCGAAAGAAGGGAGGAAGGAAATGGAGATCGTCACAAATTTTCTGCAGACAGGCGTGCTGCCCACGGTGCTGCTGATCGTGCGGATTATTACGCCGGTGATGGCGCTGTATGTGGTGTGGCGAAGCTATACCTCCTTTAAAAAGGGCCAGCGCCGGCGGGACCCGGTGGTCATGCTGTGGGACGAAAGCTCTGGCACCCGGTTTCCCGTGCTGTATTGGGAAAATTCCATCGGCCGCAGCAAAAGCTGCGACATCTATCTGCCCGACGCCATGGCCTCCCGGGATCACGCGGTGCTGATGCGCCGGGACGAGGGCTGGGTCATCTGCGACACCGGATCAAAATCCGGCGTGTTCGTCAACGGCCGCAAAATTGAGGGAAAAAAAGTGGTGAGCATTGGGGACGAGATCACCCTGGGCAGCACCACGCTGTCCCTGTGGAACGCCGACAGCCAGCCCCAGAAAAAGCGCCGGATTTTTACGGGCTTTTCCCGGGAAGCGGCGTCCCCTTTCAAGCTGATGTTTACCGCCAGCCTGGTGCATTTTCTGATGGCGGCCCAGAGCTGCTTTGCGAACGGCGGCTTTGCCGTGGAAAAGTTCTTTCCTTTCCTGGCCGTGCTGGTGATGGGCTGGGGGCTGTACGTGTTTTCCATGAGCGTCCAAAAACGGGTGAGCTTTGAGATTGAGACGGTGTCCTACCTGCTGTCCGGCATCGGCATCAACCTGATTGCGGCCACGGACATGGACGTGGCCAGAACCCAGATCGTGGCCATGCTCATCGGCATGTTCCTGTTCTGCTTCCTGATCTGGTTTATGAACGACATGGAGCGGGTGGCCAAGCTCCGGGTGTGGATCGGCGTGGGGGCCCTGGGACTTTTGGCCCTGACGCTCATTATCGGCACCAATGTTTACGGCGCCAAAAGCTGGATCATTCTGGGGCCGCTGAGTGTCCAGCCCTCGGAATTTGTAAAGATCGCCTTCATCTTTGTGGGCACGTCCACCCTGGACAGGCTCCAGACCCAGAAGAACATTTGGGAATTTCTGATCTTTACCGGGGCCTGCATGGGCTGCCTTGCCTTGATGAACGATTTCGGCACGGCGCTGATCTTCTTTGCCTGCTTTTTAATCATCGCTTTCATGCGTTCCGGCAGCGTGCGCACCATTGCCCTGGTGCTGGTAGGCGCCGCGCTCTGCGTCTTTTTGATCCTCAAATTCAAGCCCCACGTCATCGCCCGGTTCGCCGTGTGGGGCCACGCCTGGGACGACGCCTACGGCGACGGCTTCCAACAGACCAGGACCCTGACCTACATCGCCAGCGGCGGTATGTTCGGCATGGGACTGGGCCAGGGATATCTGTGCAATATGTTTGCTTCCGACAGCGACCTGGTGTTCGGGCTGCTCTGCGAGGAGCAGGGGCTCACATTGGGCATGGTGGTGCTGTTCGCGGTGGGGCTCTTTATTATGTATGCCCGCAGTGACGTGACCCGCAGCCGTTCCACCTTCTTTTCCATCGCCTCCTGCGCGGCGGCGGGAATGCTGGTGTTCCAGGCCTGCTTGAACGTGTTTGGCCCAACGGATATTCTGCCTTTTACCGGGGTAACGCTGCCCTTTATCAGCGCCGGAGGTTCCAGCATGATGGGCGTGTGGGGGCTGATGGCTTTCCTGAAAGCCTCCGACGAACGCACCTATGCCGCCAGAAGAGCTTCCAGGCATGGCAGCGGCCGCCCGGTACGTGAGAGCGGCAGAAAGATGGAGGATATTTATTCATGAAAACCGTAGGATTCCGTTCCATCGTGCTGTATCTCCTGCTGGCCGTCCTGCTGGGCGGCGCCGGGTATCTGACGGCAAACCTGCTGCTGCACGGCAGCCAGTGGGCCATGCAGCCTTATAACGGCCACATCTATGCCGACGACGCCACCGTAAAGCTGGGCGAGATCCGTGACCGGGACGGTTCTCTGCTGGCCGCCAGCGGGGAAGAAGGCCGGTACTACAGCGAAAGCGAGACCGTCCGGAAAGCGCTGCTCCACACTGTGGGCGACCCTTACGGCATGATCAGCACCAGCGTGGAGCACACCATGAGCAACCGGCTTTCCGGCTACAATTTCATTACCGGGCTGAACGAAACCGTGTTCAGCGGGCTTGGCAGGAACGTCACCCTTACCCTGAACGCCAATGCCTGTGCCGCCGCCTATGAGGCCATGTACGGCAAGAATGGCGCGGTGATCGTGTACAACTACAAAAACGGGGAGATCCTGTGCAAGGTGAGCGCCCCTACCTACGACCCGGAAAACGTGCCGGAAGACATCGAGGAAAACGACGCCTACAAGGGCGCCTATCTGGACAACAACCTGTCCGCCTCCTTTACCCCGGGCAGCATCTTCAAGCTGGTAACCGCCGCGGCCGCCATGGAGAAATGGCCCGATTCCTGGAGCGAGCGTACCTACGACTGCCAGGGCTCGATGGAGATCGGCGGGGACGAGATCAACTGCCTGCACGGCGATGCCCACGGCACCCAGGATATGTTCGAGGCCCTGGGGAATTCCTGCAACGTGTACTTTGCCCAGCTGGCAGTGGACGTGGGTGCTTCTGCCCTGCAGGCGAAGGCCGAGGAGATGGGCTTTAACCGGCAGCTTACCTTTGGGAGCATTCCCATTGCCGAAAGCGAGATCGACCTGTCCGGCTGCAATCAAAACCAGCTGGGCTGGGCCGGGGTGGGCCAGTATACGGTTTTGACCAATCCCTACCACATGATGGTGCTGATGGGAGCCGTAGCCAACGGCGGGGAATATACCGAGCCTAAGCTGACAAACACAGGAGGGCTTTTCGACGGCCTGAAGGGCGGGGACAGGACCCTTGTAACTTCCGGGGAAGCGGCCCAGTTAAAGGCCCTGCTGCGGAACAATGTGGAGTCTTATTACGGGGACTGGATGTTCCCGGAGGACATGCAGGTCTGCGCCAAGACCGGCACCGGCGAGGTGGGGGAGGGAAAAGCCCCCAACTGCTGGATGGTGGGCTTCTGCGACAGCGACCGCTACCCCTACGCCTTTGCCGTAATGGTGGCGGAGGGCTCCGGCGGCATTGAGACGGCCGGCAATGTGGCGGCCGCCGCGCTGGGCGCTTTGACAGCTGTGGAATAAACAGAAAAAGGAGGATCCGTATGAAGATCGAAAAACTGAGCCCTGCTTTTAAGGATTATCTGTGGGGCGGTACGAAACTGCGGGACGTGTACGGCAAGCAGTGCAGCTTTGACAAGGTGGCGGAAAGCTGGGAGCTTTCCACGCACCCGGCAGGGGAAAGCACTATTTCCGGCGGGGAATTCGACGGCCTGACCCTGAGCCAATATTTTGGGAAGGCAGGAAAGGCCGTGCTGGGAAAAAACTGTGAAAGGTTTGAAAACTTTCCGGTGCTTATCAAGTTTATTGACGCCAAGGACCCCCTGTCCATTCAGGTGCACCCCAGCGACGAGTATGCCCTGCGGGAAGAGGGCGAATACGGCAAAACGGAAATGTGGTACGTAATGGACTGCGAGCCCGGGGCGTTTCTGTACTTCGGCGTGAACCGGGAAGTGACCCGGGAAGAGTTTAAGCAGAGGATCGAGAACAACACGGTGCTGGAGGTTTTGAACAAGGTGGACGTTCACCCCGGCGATGTGTTCTTTATCCAGTCCGGCACCATTCATGCCATCGGGGCGGGGATCCTCATCTGTGAGATCCAGCAGAACTCCAACTGCACCTACCGGGTGTACGATTACGACCGCCGGGGCGCGGACGGCAAGCCCAGGGAGCTGCACATTGAAAAAGCCCTGGCGGTTTCTCAGTTTACCCCTTCCGATACCTCGGATAAACAAGGGGAAGCGGAAAAAGTTCCCGGCGGCGCCGTAAAGGAGCTGGCTTCCTGCAAGTATTTTACCACCCGGCGGATCCAGGCGGAGGGCCAGGTGGAACTCCAGGTGACCGGCGACTCCTTCGTTTCACTGATCGTCACCGAGGGCAGCGGCAAAGTCGAGGGCCCTGAGAATACCGTGGAATTTAAGACCGGCGACAGCCTGTTCGTTCCGGCGGGCTCCGGGACTGTAAAGCTGACGGGCCCCTGTACCGTGGTCCAGACCACCGTCTAAAGAAGGAACCGCTATGAAGATCATTTTACTGGGTGAACCCATGGGGCTGTTTATGGCCAACGAGACCGGCAGCCTCAGCGAAATAAAGACCTTTACCGCCTCCATTGCCGGGGCGGAATACAACGTGGCGGTGGGCCTTGCCAGGCTGGGCCACCAGCCCGCCTATTGCACCCGCCTCGGCTTTGACCCCCTGGGGGAAAAAATCCTGAACGGCCTGCGGAGCAACGGGATCTCCACCGACCTGGTGACCCAGGCGGAGGGAGAACTGACCGGCTTTATGCTCAAGGGCTATACGCCGGAGGGGGACCCCGAGATCGCCTATTACAGAAAAGGCTCGGCGGCCTCGAAGATCATTCCCCACCACATCGACCGGCTGGACCTGTACGGCTGTGAGCGCCTGCACGTTACCGGAGTCTTCCCGGCTGTGAGCGAGCAGGCTTTGGCTTCCGCCAGGCGGTTGATTGCCCGGGCCCAGGCCCTGGACCTGCCCATATCCTTCGACCCCAATCTGCGGCCCCAGCTTTGGGAAAGCGAAAAGGCCATGATTTCTACGCTGAATGCTCTGGCGGAAAGCGCAGAGACCGTACTGCCCGGTCTGGGAGAGGGAGAGCGCCTCACCGGGGAAAAGACCCCGGAAGCAGTGGCGGCCTTCTACCACAAAATGGGCGTGAAGAACGTGGTGGTAAAACTGGGAAAAGACGGGGCCTATTTCTCCGAAAAGAATGGAAAAAGCGGCTATTCCCCGGCGTTCCCGGTGCGGAAAAAGGTGGACACCGTAGGAGCGGGAGACGGCTTTGCCGCCGGTGTAATCAGCGCTCTGGCGGAGGGGGAAAGCCTGGAGCAGGCGGCCTTCCGGGGCAATGTGATGGGCGCTGTGCAGGTGGCCAGCAAAAGCGACAACGAAGGTCTGCCTACCCGGGAAGAGCTGGGAAAGATCATTCTGCGGGGCACCGCATAAAGAAAAAGCCCCCTCTAAAGAGGGGGCAGAACCATTTTAAGCAGACGCTCAGCCGTGCTCGGGGCCGATCTCCGGCTCGGGGTATTCCTGGCCGAAGGTTTCCACGGTCACCTTTTCCATGATCTGGTCCTCGTGGGGACGGTCCGCCCGGTCACGGGGAGAGGAGACGATGGCCTGGGCCACATCGATGCCCTCGATCACCTTGCCAAAAGCGGCGTACTGGCCGTCCAGGTGGGGGGCGTCCGCCACCATGATAAAGAACTGAGAGCCGGCGCTGTCGGGC
>CAZBDS010000061.1:0-4399 GCA_964490735.1 uncultured Acutalibacter sp.
TGGGCGGCGGAGCCGTACTGCAGCACCAGGGTGCTGTTGGTGATGTCGATCTTCTCCGAGAAATCGTTCACGACCTTCTGCTCCTCCGGCGTCAGGCTGGATTCGTCCAGCACCACCGGCTCTGCCTTCTGCTCCTCCGGCTTTTCCTCGGGGGTCAAAGTCAAAGAGGGGGCCTGGGCTCCCTCCAGGGTCAGGGAAGGGGCCTTCGGCTCCTCCGCTTCCAGGGTCAATTTGATGTCGTCGTTCATTTCTGCTCCTCCTATTCTATTGCCTGGGGCGGACCTGCGTCCGTCAGTTTTTCTTCTTTTCCTCCACAAAGCCTTCCTGCTTCAGAAGCGTTTCAAATACGGAGATATCCGCGGAAATATCCATGGCCTCGTCGGTAAACAGGGAGTCCAGCTGTTTTTCAAACGCGTCCGCCACCGTGTGCATCATGCCCGCAATATTGAACAGGGTGGACGTGATGTTTTCCCCCTTTACGGACTGGGCGGAAAGCCGCTGATAGCTGTTCAGCAGCTTCAGGGTGGTAGGCAGGTAATAATTCATGAATTTGCGGATCTGCGAAGCTTTTTCAGGGTGGTCCTGAATGAAGCGGAAAATGTCGGCGGAAGCCTTCTCCATTCGGGTGATGTCGTCGGTCAGCACCTGATCGGGAATGGCGTCGTTGGCTGCCCTTAGCTTTTTCAGGTAGCCGCTGCCCTCGTCGATGATCTTATCCACCTCGGGGTCGCCGGTGCTCTTCCGGGGCTCCTCCTTGGGCGGCTCTGCTTTGGGCTTTTCCTTTGCCTTGACGGGCTCGGCGGGAACCCATTCCTTCTTTCCCTTGAACAGGGCCCGGGAGGCGAAGAACACCAGCACCAGCGTTACCGCAAAGATGATGTAGTGGGCAGGCTCGTAGAGGGGGGCATTCATGGCGTAGAGAAGGGCGGCCACCGCCGTGAGGTAATACTTCATGGGGCTTCCCTTGTGCACCAGCTTCATCTGGGGCATCTGCGGCGCGGGGGCCGGGCTGACGCCCACGGGCTTTTTGCCGGGCCGGACGTTCCGGGCCTGCTGGCTTCCGGCGTTGCCCGGCTGAGAAGTGTACTGGTACTGATAGGCATAGCCATTTGGGGGCTGGGCTGTTTGCGTGGTCTGGGCAGCCTGCTGCCGGGGCGGCTGCTGTCCTGCCGCTTGCCCCTGAACCGGCTGAACAGGCCGGGCTGCCTGCCGCACAGTTCCCACTCCCGACTTCACCGCCGGAGCGATCTCGTTCAGGGCGGTATCCAGGCCGATGGCAGCCTTGCCCAGGCCCTGGGCGATCTTATCCGCCACCGGGCTTCCGGAACCAGTCAGGGTCTTATATAACTGGGAGGAACGAAGTTCGTCCTCAACAGGTCTTTTCTCGTTAGAGTTCATGCTTTCTCCTTTTTTCCGGCAATCTGCGGCAAACGGCATATTATACTTATTTTACTTGGAAACGGCGCTACTGTCAACAAAAAACCACCCTTACACCGGGTAAATGTTCCCAACCTGGGGATAGAGCTCCTTTACCCTGTCTCCCGAGGCGATACCGCTGGAAAAAGCGGTAGCCGCGCCGGCGGCCGCGCCCCATTTCAGCGCACCCTCCAAGGTGCCGTGAAGCTTCCAGCCGTACAGGAAGCCTGCCACCATGGAATCTCCCGCGCCCACAGTGGAGACCGCCTCCCCCTTTACCGCATGGCAGAACAGCTGCCGCCCGTCCTCGCAGACCAGCAGCGCGCCCTTTCCGCCCATGGAGACCGCCACGTTCCTGGCGCCCATGTTTTGCAGCTGCCGGGCACACTGGCAGGCGCCTTCCCGATCCGTAAGCTCTATGTCGAACAGCTCCCCCAGCTCTTCCAGGTTGGGCTTGATCAAAAAAGGCCTGTAAGGCAGGGTTCCCAGCAGGGAAGGCCCCGTGGTATCCACTACGGTCAAAAGCTCCCGGTCCTTTACCCGATCCAGCAGCTGGGCGTAAACCTGCGGCGGCATGGTGGGGGGCACGCTTCCGGCCAACACCAGCCCGTCTCCCGCCTGCAGGGAGGAAAGCTTCTCCCCCAGACGCTCCCCGTAGCCCGCGGGCACCCGGGGTCCAGCGCCGTTCAGGTCGGTCTCCCCGTCGGAACTCACCTTGATATTGATCCGGGTGTGGCCCTGGGGCAGAAACAGGAAGTCCGTTTTACAGCCGGCCTCCTCCGCCAGGCGCGCCACCTCCCGGCCGGTAAAGCCGGCGGCCAGCCCTAGGGCGGTGGTCTCCACCCCCAGAGAGCTCAGCAGCAGGGACACATTGAGCCCCTTGCCGCCCGGCCGGCAGACGCAGTCCTCGTAGCGGTTGATTTTTCCCAGTCCGAAGTCCCGGGAGGAAACCAAATAATCCAAAGCGGGATTCAGCGTGACCGTATAGATCATTATAGTCTCACATCCTTACAAGTATCTTAAAGTATTCTATCACTTTGAAAAAAGTTTTTCAATTCCGCAGCGGCGCGTATTTTTCGGGCAAAGCGGGCCACGCTATGGGATAGATCGGCCAAAACGCCCTTGCGGCGGAAAGAAAGGATTTTTTATCATGATAAAGAAAAGACTTCTCACTCTGGTGATGTGCGCCGTCCTGGCCTGCCTGCTGACGGCCTGCGGCAATTCCGGCGGCAAGACGGTTTCCGACGTGGCCTCCAAGGCGGGAGACGCGGTTTCCCGGATCAAGGACGACGTCAGCGAAACCGTCAGCCGGGTGGAATCCTTCTTGGAAGGGGACACCTCCCGCAGCTCCGCCCCGGACTATTCCGGCAACGTGGATTCCGGTAACGACGGCTTCCTGGACGACAATTCCTCCGGCCTGGCCGGCAGCGTTTCCTCCCATCTTACCGACTCCAGTCGGGACTGAACGGTCACACCCCAAAAAGCGGCTGCGGATTTTCCGCGGCCGTTTTTTTCTCCCGTATCAACGGATCGATAGAATGTCCGAAAAACACACGTTGAAACCTGAAAACCTTTGTGGTATACTTGGTTTTACATCTGTTCCGGCCAACCGAAAGGAGGCGGTCCCCATGATCAAATGCGCAATCTTTGACGCCGACGGCACCCTGCTGGACTCCATGCCCATGTGGCGGGATATCACCTACGAATACGCGGACTTTAAGGGCTGCCATGCCCCAAAGGATCTCCACGAGACCCTGAACCGCCTCAGCCTGGAGCAGTGCGCCGATTATTACATCACTCTGGGCGCCTCCGGCGCCAGGGAACAGGTGGTGGACGAGCTTTCGGCCTGGGCCCTGAAAGGTTATCGGACCAGGGTGGGTGAAAAGCCCGGCGCCGGGGAATTTTTGAAGCTTCTCCGGCAGAGCGGCGTCAAGGTGGCTGTGGCCACCGCCTCCCAGGAGGAGGGGGTGCGGGCCGCCCTGGAACGCCTGGACATGCTGCCCTGCGTAGATTTGCTTCTCACCTGCACTCAGGTGGGAAAAGGCAAGGAACACCCCGACATCTTTCTGCGGTGCGCGGCCGCTTTCGGCGCCGCCCCCAAAGAAGCGGTGGTCTTCGAAGATTCCGCCCACGCCCTGCGGACAGCCAAACAAGCGGGCTTCTCCACTGTGGCCGTGGAAGACTCCATCTCCATGGCAGACAGCGGCGATCTGGCTTCCATCCGCCGGTGGGCGGACCGCCGCATTTCCGATTACCATCAGCTGATCCGGGAGCTTTCGCCTCCCGAAGACCGCCCTTAATATCCGTTAAGAGAGGAATTTTTTATGTCCCGTTTCAAAGAAAAATACATAGGCGACAAGACCTTTTACCGCGGCCTGCTCCGCCTTTTGATCCCCATGATCGTGCAGCAGGGCATCACCCAGTTTGTAAACCTGCTGGACAATGTGATGGTGGGCCGGCTGGGCACCGCTCCCATGTCCGGCGTGGCTATTGTCAACCAGATCGTGTTCATTTTTAACCTGACCGTCTTCGGCGGCCTGGCGGGCGCTTCTATTTTCGGGGCCCAGTTTTTCGGCAAGGGGGATCAGAAGGGCCTGCGGGACACCTTCCGTTTCCGCTGCCTGTTTGCCCTGGCCGTGCTGGTGCTGGGCATCGCCGTGTTTCTCCTGTTCGGGGAGCCCCTGTTCCGGCTGTACCTGAACGAGGGCGCCTCCGACCCGGCAGAGATCGCCGCCACCCTGCAGGCCGCCAAGGATTACATTGCCGTCATGCTGTGGGGGCTTGCCCCCTTTGTGGCGGTGCAGTGCTTTTCCAGCGTTCTGAAGGACACCGGGGAAACCGTGTCCCCCATGGTGGCCAGCGTCATCGCGATCCTGGTAAATCTGGTGCTCAATTACCTGTTGATCTTCGGCAGCTTTGGCTTCCCCCGGCTGGGCGTGGTGGGCGCGGCCCTGGCCACGGTAATCGCCCGGTATCTGGAGGC
>CAZBDS010000061.1:4499-7954 GCA_964490735.1 uncultured Acutalibacter sp.
TCTCCCTTTATCCCTTACATTTACAACACCGAGGACGCCGTGCGGCAGACCGCCACCCGGCTGCTGATGATCTCCGGGATCTTCCAGCCTGTTTCCTCTTACGTTAACGGCACCTATTTCACCATTCGTTCCGGCGGGAAGACCTTTGTTACCTTCCTGTTTGACTGCGGGTTCACCTGGGCGGTATGCCTTCCCACCGCTTTCCTGCTCTCCCGCTTCACAAGCCTTTCCGTGGTCTGGATCTTCTTCTTTGTCCAGTCGGCAGACCTGATCAAGGCCATCATCGGCGGGCTGATGATCCGTTCCGGGATCTGGGCCAACAATATTGTAAAGGACCCGGCAGAACTGCCGGACGAATCGTAAAAAAGGAAGTGTTTTCCGTGCGGGATACCGACGGCTACAGCTATAGATACGAAATGCACTGCCACACCAGCTGGTGCAGCGCCTGCGCCCACAACACGCCTCAGGAAATGGCGGAAGCTTACTACGGCGCGGGCTATGCCGGCATGGTGATCACCGACCATTTCCTCCGGGGCAATTCGGCGGTGGACCGCTCCCTGCCCTGGGAGGAAAAAATGCGGCGGTATTACCAGGCCTATGAGGCCGCCCGAGATTGGGCCGCCTCCCACGCGCCGGACTTTCACGTGCTCTTTGGCCTGGAGCATCACTACGGCGACGGCAAAGAAGTGCTCACCTACGGGATTGACCTGCCCTTCCTGCTGGACCACATCAACCTGCACCTCTACTCCCTGAAGGAGTATGCGGAATTCGTCCACCGGGCCGGCGGGCTGGTGGTGATGGCCCACCCCTACCGCCACGCCCCCTACATTGACAGCAGCGTAAAGCCCCAGCCCCAATACCTGGACGGCGCGGAGATCTTCAACTTTTACAACACCGGCGAGGAAAACCGGGAAGCCGCCCTGCTGGCGGAAAAGTACGGATTGCTGCCCACTTCCGGCGGGGACGAGCACAGCGCCGCCGGCGCGTCCATCGGCAAGGCCGGCATTGCCCTGAAAGCCCCCGTAGACACCGGCAAAGAACTGGTAGAGGCCCTGAAAAGCGAGGACTACCGGGTCATCGTCAACGGGGAATTGGTGTAACGGGCTGCCGCACCAATTCAAACCAGGCACATATCTCTGTCGAAAGGCGGACCTGTAACCGATAAGGTATTTAATTGCTTCCATTGCCTGAAGGGCCCGCCAGCAGCACCCACAAAGCCAGGATCAGCAGCGCCGCCACGGAAAGGACCGCCAATGCCGCCGCAATCTTTGCCAAACGATCCAGCCTGTCCCGGCGCTTTTCCTGCCGGGAGGGCTTTTTTACACCCGGCTTCCGCCCTCTTCCGTTCTCATTCCAGTCCATAACCTTTTCCTTTCCCGTTTTCTGTCAAAGTTTAGTACTTTTTAGTACTGTATAGAAAAGTATATCCCCCGTTCATGCTATTGTCAATAGTATCGATCTGTACTTAGCAGGGAGGCGGAGGCGTGTATTTTCAAAGACTGCGGGACTTGCGGGAAGACCGGGATCTGACCCAGGCCCAGCTGGCCCAGCTGCTGGGGATCCGGCAGACGGTCTACTCCCGGTATGAACGGGGCTTTCAGAACATTCCCTTGGAGCACTTACTGTTTCTGGCTGATTTCTACCGGGTCTCCACCGATTATATCCTGGGCCGCACCAACCGCCCCACTCCTTACCGATAAGGTCAATAAAGCAGAAAGAGGCGTCAAAGCAAATGGAATCATTGAAAGAATTGTATCGGATCGGACGGGGGCCCTCCAGCTCTCACACCATGGGGCCTTCCTTTGCAGCGGCCCTGTTCCGGGAAGCCTTTCCCCGGGCGGACAGCTTCCAGGTCACCCTGTACGGCTCCCTGGCCAAAACGGGCCGGGGCCACCTGGCCGACGTGGCCGTAAAAGACGCCTTTGCCCCCTGTCCTGCCGCTGTTCTCTTCAACACAGAAGCTTCCAGCCTCCGCCACCCCAACACCCTGGACCTGGAGGCCTTCGCGGACGGCGCCAGCCTGGGTTCCTGGCGGGTCTACAGCGTGGGCGGCGGCAAAATCGAGATTGAGGGCCGTCCTGCCGTGGCGCCCCAGGACGTGTACCGGCAGAACACCTTCGCTGAGATCAAGGAATACTGTCAGCAAAAGGACCTCCGGCTCTGGCAGTTCGCGGAGGAAAATGAAGGTCCCGGGCTTTGGGACTATCTGGAGGACGTGTGGAAGCATATGAAGGCCGCAGTCTACAACGGCCTGAATACCGAGGGAGTCCTTCGGGGCGGGCTCAACGTCCAGCGGAAAGCAAAATACCTGTTTCGCCAGCGGCACATCGACGAAAGCGCCGAAACCCGGGAAAACCGGATCGTCTGTGCCTACGCCTTTGCCGTCAGCGAGGAAAACGCCGGCGGCGGCACCATCGTCACCGCCCCCACCTGCGGGGCCTGCGGCGTGCTCCCTGCCGTCCTCCTGTACCAGCAGGAGCGCCACGGCTTTTCCGACACGGAAATGATCCACGCCCTGGCCGCTGCGGGAATCATCGGCAATATCATCAAAACCAACGCTTCCATTTCCGGCGCGGAATGCGGCTGTCAGGCGGAGATCGGCAGTGCCTGCTCCATGGCCTCCGCCGGCCTGGCGGAGTTGTTCGGCATGGAACTGGACCAGATCGAATACGCCGCGGAAGTGGCCATGGAACACCACCTGGGTCTGACCTGCGACCCCATCGGCGGACTGGTGCAGATCCCCTGCATCGAGCGCAATGCCGTAGCGGCCATGCGGGCCATCAACGCCCTCAGTCTGGCCAATTTCCTCACCTATACCCGAAAGATCAGCTTTGACATGGTGGTGCGCACCATGTATGAGACCGGCCGGGACCTGTTCAGCAAATACCGGGAGACCAGCGAAGGGGGCCTCGCCAAGGTCTATACGGAATAATTTTTCCCTGCCCCGCGCAAAAAGGGAGCCTTTCAGACAGTCAAGGATCCGCCTGAAAGGCTCCCTATACTTTTCCGTTGACACCCGCCCCGCCTTCCTGCTATAATATCCGCAGCGGATGCAGACGCCGCCGGGCTCTGCTCCGCCCTGCCCGGCAGCGCGTTTTAGTCATAGGATTAACCGCAAACAGCAGAACAAAAAATTTAATATCCGGGTGTAGCGGAGCTGGTACCGCGCCACATTTGGGATGTGGAGACCGCACGTTCGAATCGTGTCACTCGGACCACGTCGCCGCAAACGCTTTTGAGTTTGCGGCGATTTTTTACAAAAATCACCGCGTCACTTTACGCGTTGCGGCTCCTCTCCGTGAAAGATCACGCTCCCATCGGCTAACGCCGATTTGGTCGCTACCAATCTTTCACGGTTATAAGGGCAAAGGAAATCTATTTTGTAGCAGAACCGCAGGTGTTTTCTATGTTTCTACCGTGCGGCCCGCACCGGAAATATCATTTTTGAGGGAAGG
>CAZBDS010000062.1:0-7922 GCA_964490735.1 uncultured Acutalibacter sp.
AAGCACCGAAGCGATCTTCCCCGTTTCGCTGTCCGGGCCGAACTGCTGGAGGACGGACAAGGCGTAGGCGGAAGATCCGCTGCCGGAAATGGGCCGCAGCAGGGCCAGGGGCACAATCTCCGGAGAAAGGCGCAATCCGGAGGTCAGCGGCTCTGCCAGAGAACAGACCAGTTCCAGCAGGCCTGAGGCCCTCACCATGGACACCGCCACAATCAGGCCGATCAACGTGGGCAGCACGCGAAAGGAAGCGTGTATGCCCTCTTTTGCTCCTTCGGTAAAGGCGTCAAAAACATCGGCGCCGCGAAAGAAGCCGAACACCAAAATCGCCCCGACGATAAACGGCAGCGCCGCCGCGCCGACCTGTTCCACGAAAGACCGCCTCCTTCCGTTTGTTTTGCAAAAGGCTTTTACTTTCCGCCCGGCAGCGGAGAAAAACGCCTTTCCGCAAGCTTGCAGAAAAGCACGCTGGCCATAAGCGCCGCCAGAGAGGTGATCCAGATCTCCGGCAGGATCCCGAAGGGCTCGGCACTGCCGCAGGAACTCCGCATGGCCGCCATGTTGATCGGCAGCAGCTGAATGGAGGCCGTGTTGATCACCACAAAGAGGATCATGCCCTTTGTGGGGGAGTTCCCGGGATTTTTCTCCGCCATGGCGCTCATAGCGGCAAGGCCCAGAGGCGTGGCGGCATTGCCTAGTCCCAAAAAATTGGCGGACAGGTTCATGCAGATCTTCCCCTTGATTTCCGAGTCCCCCCGGTATTCCGGAAACAGCCGGTCAATGAGGGGAGAAAAGGCACGGGCCAGCAGGTCGGTGAGGCCACTTTTCTCCGCCACCCGCAGAAAGCCCATCCAGGCGCACATGCTGCCCAGCAGAAACAGGGAAAGCTCCACCGCCTGGCGGGAACCGTCCATCACGGCGGAGGACAGCTCCCCCATGCGGCCGGTCATCAGGGCGCACACCACGCTGAGGACGATCATAAAAAACCAGATGGAATTCAGCACTGCCCTTTCCCCCTTATTCCCTTGACTTTGGCCTGAAAAAAGTTTATGTTTAGAGAGGAAAAAATATATCGCCGGAAAGGAATTAAAAGCCATGCTGTTTGGAGAAAAAATACTGGATTACTGGGACGATATCCTCAAGGACCTGGAAAAGCTGGTAGCGGTGCCCTCTGTGGCCGTGCCCACCGAGGGGAAACACCCCTTCGGCGACGGCTGCGCCAAGGCCCTGGACACCGTGCTGGAAATGGCCGAAAGCTACGGCCTGAAGACGAAAAACGTAGACTATTACGCCGGACACGCGGAATACGGAGAAGGCGAGGGCAACGCCGTCGTCATGGCCCATGTGGACGTGGTCCCTGCCGGAGAGGGCTGGGACAGCGACCCCTTTACCATGAAAATTGAGAACGGCCGGGCTTTCGGCCGGGGCGTAGGCGACGACAAGGGCGCCGCTGTAGTGGCCCTGCACTGCCTGCGGGCCCTGAAGGACGCAGGCGTTCCGGCCAAGCGGAAGCTCCGTGTCATCTTTGGCTGTGGCGAGGAGATCGGCATGGGCGACATGGCCCATTACTTCGAGAGCCAGCAGCTTCCCGACCTGGGCTTCACCCCCGATTCCGGCTACGGCATCTGCCACTGCGAAAAGGGGATCATGCACTGGTCGGCCTCCGGAAAGAACGACTCTCCCGTCATCGTGAGTTTTTCTTCCGGCACCGTGCCCAACGCCGTGCCTGCCAAGGCCCTCTGCCGGGTAAAGTGCTCTGAGGAAGAGTGCCGGGCCCTTTCCGCCGCGGCGGAAAACTGCCCTATTGAAATCACTGTGACAAAGACTGCGGACGGCGCCGAGCTGCTGGCCCAGGGAAAGGCCTCCCACGGCGCTTTCCCCGAAGGCGGGAAAAACGCGGCGGCCTATTTGACAGAGGTGCTGTATTCCGTGTTTGGGGACCGGGTGGGAACCTTTTTCCGGTTCCTGCACGAAAAGATCGGCCTTGCCTACGACGGCAGCAAGATCGGTGTGGCTATGAGCGACGAGCCCAGCGGCCCTCTCACCTTCAATCTGGGCCTTGTTAACGCCGATGAAAAAGAGTGCAGCCTGGTGGTGGATATCCGCTATCCCGCCACGAAGCAGGGCGGCGGGATCATCGAGACCCTGCGGGCCGCCGTGGAAGCCTATGGCCTTACCTTTACCCTGCTTTCCGACGCCGCCCCCCTGTATCTGCCCAAGGAAAGCCCGTTGATCACCCTGCTTTCCGGAGCCTACCGCGACGTCACCGGCGAGGAGTGCACCATCTATTCCATGGGCGGCGGCACCTACGCCCGGCAGATGCACGGCAGGGGCGTGGGCTTTGGCCCCAGCTTCCCCGAACAGGAGGACGCCCACGAGCACGACGCCAACGAACACATTGAGCTGCGGTATTTAAAGCTTCACGCTCAGATCTGCCTGGAAGCCATGTACCGCATGCTCACCGCGGAACAGGAGGCCCTATGACCGGACCTTATAAGCCCGTCACCCCCGAGGAGATCTTTGCAAGCGAAGAGATCAAAAGCTATATTCTCCGGGGCAACGACAGCCTGGGAGCCATCGGCTTTACCGAACACGGCCTGGCCCACGCCAAGCGCAGCAGCAACTACGCCCGGAACATTCTGGAAGCCCTGGGCTATCCGGAACGGACCTGCCAGCTGGCGGCCATTGCCGGTTATATGCACGACATCGGCAACACGGTCAACCGGGCGGACCACGCCCACAGCGGCGCGCTGATGGCCTTTACCCTTTTAAACAAGCTGGAAATGGATCCGGAGGAGATCGCCCTGGTCTGCTCCGCCATCGGCCACCACGACGAGAAAACGGCCTATCCCGTCAACCCTCTGGCGGCGGCCCTAATCCTGTCGGACAAAAGCGACGTGCGCCGCACCCGGGTGCGCAAGGACGCGGTGCTGACCGCCGACATTCACGACCGGGTCAACTACGCTGTGGAAGACACCAAACTCACCATCGACACAGAAAACAAGGTGTGCCTGTTCAACATCGTCATCGCCACGGAGATCTGCCCTGTCATGGAGTACTTCGAGATCTTCCTGGACCGCATGGTGCTCTGCCGGAAAGCCGCCCAAGCCCTGGGCCTGCAATTCGAGCTGGTCATCAACAACACAAGGCTCTTGTAACGTCAAAACACGAAAAGCCGTCCGGACCCTCCGGCCGGCTCTTTCTTTTGCCGTATTGGGGGCTTCTCAAAAACGGTCAATGGATTATAATGGGAATTGACCGATTCGGACAATGGGAGGGTGTGCCGTGAACGAAAAGTTTTTCCGGCTGCCGGAAGAAAAGCAGCAGAGGATCGTCAACGCCGGGTTCCGGGTGTTTTCGGAAAATAGCTACCGCAAAAGCCCCATGAGCGAAATCGCCGCCGAGGCGGACATCAGCAAATCCCTGCTGTTCCACTATTTCCGGAACAAAAAGGAGCTCTACCTGTTCCTGTGGGAAAAGGCGGCACAGATCACGGTGCAGTACTTGACCGATTACAAATGCTACGAGTCCGACGACCTGTTTGAAATGATGGAACGGGGCATGGGGGCCAAGTTCAGAATCATGGAACAATACCCCCACATGACCGCTTTCGCGGTGAAAGCATTTTACGAAAAGGACGAGGGGCTGAGCGCCGAGATCCAGAAAAGCTACCGGCGTCACTTCGACAGCAAAGCGGCCAATGCCCTGGCAGCCCTGAACCCGGCGGACTTTGTAGAGGGGCTTAATCTGCAAATGATGTACCGGGAAATGTACTGGGCCTCCGAGGGCTACCTCTGGGAAATGCTCCAGCGGGGGCCGCTGGACGCCGCCCGGATGGAGCAGGATTTTCAAGAGCTCTTGTCCTTTTGGAAATCGGTCTACCAAAGACGCGCTGAAGAAGATTAGAAAAATTTCTAAATAGTTGTTGACCTTCCCGGCGGTCTGTGCTAAAATCCATTTTGAGATATCTCTAAATACTAAAAAGGAGTTCTGCCATGAACGCCATCGAAACGGAACGTCTCACAAAATTTTACGGCAAATCTCGGGGGATTGAGGATCTGACCCTGGCGGTGGCCGAAGGGGATTTCTTCGGGTTTATCGGCCCCAACGGCGCGGGGAAAAGCACCACGATCCGTACCCTGCTGGGGCTCATCTCCCCTACCGGCGGCAGTGCCAAGCTCTTTGGAAAAAACGTGCACGAAGACAGGACCGCCCTGCTTTCCCGGATCGGTTATCTGCCCGCCGAGGCCGCCCTTTACAGCGGCATGCGGGTCCGGGAGCTGCTGCGGTTTTCCGCCGAGCTGCGGAAAAAGGACTGCCATGAGGAGGCAAAGCGCCTCTGCGACCGGCTGGAGCTGGACGGCTCCAAGAAGCTGGAGGAGCTTTCTCTGGGCAACCGGAAAAAGGCTGCCATCGTCTGCGCCCTGCAGCACAAGCCCGAGCTGTACATTCTGGACGAGCCCACCAGCGGTCTCGATCCCCTGATGCAGCGGGAATTCTATCTCCTTTTGCAGGAGCGCAACGAGGAGGGCGCCACCGTGTTCCTGTCCTCCCACGTCCTTTCGGAGGTCCAGCGTTACTGCCGCAAAACCGGCATCATTCGGGAAGGGCGGCTGCTGGCCTGCGACAGCGTGGCAAACCTGGGCCACACCGGCGCCAAGCGGGTGACCCTCCGGGGCGTGGGGGAAGTCCCGGCGCTTGCGGGCGTTAAGGACCCGTCCCCTGTCCCCGACGGGATCAGCTTTCTGTACAGCGGGGACCTGCACGCGCTGATGCAATCCCTGGCCGGGCTGGAGCTGACCGACATTGCCATCACCGAGCCCGATTTGGAAGAAATCTTCCTGCACTATTACGAAAAAGGAGGGGAAGGCCATGACGATCTTTAAGCACGAGCTGCGGCAGGGCAGGATCTCCCTGCTGGTCTGGGCCGCGATCATCGCCTTTATGCTGGGGGTATGCGTACTGATTTACCCGCAGATGTCCGCCGACATGGAAGATCTGAGCGCTATGTTCGCCAACATGGGCAGCTTCTCCGAGGCCTTTGGCATGGATCGGATTAACTTTGGAGAATTCCTGGGCTTTTTCGGTGCGGAATGCGGCAACGTCCTGGGCCTGGGCGGGGCGTTTTTCGCTGCCCTGCTGGGGATCTCCGTCCTCTCCAAGGAGGAGCAGAACCACACCGCCGAATTCCTGCTGACCCACCCCGTTTCCCGGGGCTCCGTAATTTTTCAGAAGCTGCTGGCCTGTCTAGCTCAGATCGTCCTGCTCAGCCTGGCGGCGGCTGCCGTTTCCGCGCTGGCCATCGCCGCCATCGGGGAGGACGTCTTACAAAAGCCTCTCTTTCTGCTGTTTCTGGCCAATTTCCTGATGCAGCTGGAAATAGCCGCCATCACTTTCGGCCTTTCCGCCTTTTTATCCCGGGGCAGCCTGGGAGCCGGGCTGGGCCTGGCGGCGGCGCTGTACTTTCTGAACCTTCTCTCCAACCTGATCGAGGAGCTGGAATTTCTGAAATACCTGACCCCCTTCAGCTATACCGAAAGCGCCGGTATTTTGTCCGAGGGCTGCCTGAACGCCGGATACCTGGCCGCGGGCCTGGGCTATGCCGTTGTTTTTCTGGTTTTGGGCTTTTGGAAGTACTGCAAAAAAGATATCACCTGAAAGTGGATCCCCTCCCCCTCGCGGAGCTCTCAGAATTGCCAGGCTTTTCCGTTGACAGGACCCCGAATTTGCTTTATGCTTAAAGAGAAAGAGTCGAAGCTTTCGGAAAATTGGGGAATGGAGGCGGCGGGGTGGAACGGCAAAAGAAAAAGAGAAAAAACTATCTGTTCCCGGCAGTCCTAGGCGCCGTGCCCCTGCTGCTGACCGTCCTCTACTGTTATTTCGCCTCTGACAAAGCCCTGGCTCAAAGGGCAGTGGATTCCGTCTCCCTGCCGGTACGCCGGGGCCTGGGAGCCCTTTGCGCCTACGTTCCCTTCTCGGTCATGGAGCTCTTATACACGCTGTTGGGAATCGGGCTCATCGCCTATCTGATCTGGACCGTTGCCGCCGTGGCACGGAGCGGCCGCAGGCTTAAAACCCTTTTGAAACGGCTGGCCGTGCTTGTGATGGCAGGCCTTTACATCGCCGCCGGGGCCCTGTGGCTTTGGGGGCTGGATTACAAGGCCTGCTCCTTCTCCGAAAAGGAGGGCTTTTACGCCTCCGGCGTGGCCCCAGAGGAGCTGTACGACGCCTCGGAATATTTTCTGGAGCGTTCCTTGGCCCTGGCCGATGCCATCCCTCGGGACCGGGCCGGCCGGTTTGCCGCCGGCCGGGACAGCTATTTCGAGCAGTTTTCCCAGCTGTACGAGCCCTTGGAAGAACTTTTCCCTTCCATTGCCGGCGCTGCCTACCGGCCCAAGGAAATGATCCTTTACTCCGGTATAATGAGCCAGATGGGCTTTACGGGGGTCTATTTCTGCTTTACCGGGGAATCCAACATCAACATCGACCAGCCGGAAGCCTTTATCCCCTTTACCATCGCCCACGAGCTGGCCCACCAGCGAGGTGTGGCCTCCGAGCAGGAATGCAATTTCCTGGGCGTGGCGGCAGGAATCACCTCCGGGATCCCAGAATATGAATACTCCTGCTATCTCATGGGAACCGTCTATCTGATGAACGCCCTGTACAAGGCCGACCCCGAACAATGGGCGGAACTGCAAAGCCGGATCGACGGGCCCGTAAAGGTGGACCTGGAGGAAAACAGCCAGTACTGGAACGCCCGGAAAACCCAAGTGGCAAAAGCCTCGAAAAAGGCATACGACGTTTACTTAAAGGCAAACGGCCAGCCCTTGGGGATTGAATCCTACGGGGCCTGTGTAGACCTGCTGGTAGAATTTTACCGAAGGAGAAACGATACCTAAGCCCTCAGGAAACAGGAAGGCCCCGGGCAATGCCCGGGGCCTTCCTATGTTGTCACACAAGGTCACATTGGTTCACACAAACTCCACGTAATCTCTTACGGCGGTATCTGCCATCAGGTCTTTCAGGTCCTTATGGCAGTCCCAGAGCATTTCAGCCAGCAAAGCTACAGGATAGTAGATATGGGCGTCAAAAGCGCCGTCCTCCACCAGAGCCACCAGGCAGAGCTTTCCCTGCCTTTTCTCGCACATCAGGCGGATCATTTCCAGGGCCTTATCGGCGTTTCTCAGCCAGTAAGCCTGTACATATTTCCAGATATGGGCCATTTCCCCGGCCTTTTTCTCCAGGCTCTGCCGGGAAGCCGTGCCAATGGGCATGGGGCCCTTCCAGTGCTCAAACTTGCCCCAGTCCAAATTGGTAAAGCCCTTTAAATCGGCGCTGAAATTTTCCTTTTCGCCCCGCAGCACGGTAATCTTCTCCACCAGGGCCATGCTTTCATCAAAAGCCTCGATCTTCTGGGGAATGTAATTTAAGGGGAAGCTGTCCCCGTCCTCCCAAAGGATCTCCACCCGGGGATCTACCTTTGCAATGTATTCCAGCCGGTTTTTCACCGAGGTGGAGTGAAGCCCGAACTGCAGCCGCAGCCCCGGGTGCTTTTCCAGCAGGGCCGCCGCCGTCTTGTTGACGAAATCCGTCACCGCTTCGGCAATAATGACGTCGCCGATCTTATCGGTCTGCAGCTCGGTAAAGGACTGGAAATAGATGCCGTCGCCGGCGATCCCGGCGTAGTTTTCGTCATAGTAATCGACGATCTGCCCCACGTAGGAATCCAGGTGGGCGATATCCGCCTCGGCACAGGCGGTATCCCACAGCCAGGGGAAACCCCAGATCACGCCGATGTTCCGTTCGTGGGCGTACGCCACGATTTCGTTAGCGTTGGTGGGAGGAAAGTCGTTCCAGGCGATGAGGGTGTTCATCTTCAGCCGCATCATGTTGTCGAGATAGCCCCGGTAATCGTAGATGCAGTG
>CAZBDS010000063.1:0-7853 GCA_964490735.1 uncultured Acutalibacter sp.
CTACCAAAACTTCGAGCTGCTCCTTGTAAACGACGGCTCCACCGATGGAAGCCCGGCAATCTGTGAGGAATATGCCGCCCGGGACAGCCGTGTCAGGCTGATCTCCCAGGATAACCAAGGGGTGTCCACTGCCCGCAACCGGGGGCTGGACGCCTGCCACGGGGAATGGGTGGTGTTCGTGGACGCGGACGACCAAATCTCCCCGGAATTCCTGGGTCTAATCTCCCGGGAGGAATACCGGGATCAGGACTTGCTTCTCTTTGACTTTGCCCGGGCAGAGGGAAAATCCACCGCCCCAGCCATGGCTGAACAGCACTTTGGGCCGAAAGACGTGCCGAAACTGCTGCGCTGCCTTTTGAGACGGCAGCAGCTGACAGAGGGGGAAAATCTGAATCTTCTCTCCCCTTGCGGGAAAGCATACCGGCGAATGATCCTTGCGCAGCACGCCATTCGTTTTGTTCCCGGCCTGTCTTACGGAGAGGATCAGGTCTTCAATGTGGAATATCTGACAAGGATAGCACAGTGTGTTTACCTTCCCGTGCCAGTTTACAAGTACAATATTTATCCAGAATCTTCCTCCCACCGCTTCGATCCAGACCGCATGTACAGATTGGAGCAGATGTTAATAGGAATAGAGGCCGCCCTGAGCAAAGGGAAATATCTATCCCTTTTGGAGGACGATTTCATGGCCCTTGCTCAAAGCTTTCTGTCTCAGTTTCTTTGGCTGCTTGCCTTTTCCCCCTTCAATCCCGCTGCATTCCGCGAGAAGTGTGAACTATGCCGAAAAGTAAGGAACATGAACCTCTTCAAACGGGTATTGACATACCGTCGTACCGGCGGCGCGTCAGCACAGCGCTGGACAGAACGCATTATGTTTTTTCTTTTCCGCACACAGCAGTACGGTGTAATCAGCCTGATCGCGCGGTTCAACCACGCGATGCTGATGAAAACAAAACCGGAAGAAATGAATGAAATGAGGGACAGCGAATGGTTTCCGTAATCATACCTGTTTACAACGCCGAACCCTATCTGCGCGCTTGCCTGGACTCGGTCCTGGCCTCCGCCTACCAAAACTTTGAACTGCTCCTTGTAAACGACGGCTCCACCGACGGGAGCCTTGCGATCTGCGAGGAATACGCCGCCCGGGACAGCCGCGTTGCCCTGATCTCTCAGGAAAACCGGGGAGTGTCCGCCGCCCGCAACCGGGGATTGGACGTCTGCCGCGGAGAGTGGGTGGTGTTCGTGGACGCGGACGACCGGATCTCTCCGGACTTTCTGGGCCTGGTCGTCCGGGAGGAATACAGGGAGCAGGATCTTATTCTGTTCGATCGCGTTGAAAACTCAGAAGATTTTTCCAGGGCCCTGTCGGTCCCAAAAACGCTCTATTTCGAACAAGAGGAAGTGCCAGAGCTATTCCGCTGCCTTTTTCAGCGGCGCCAGCTGGTACAGGGCGGAAACGCAAACTACGTCACCCCTGCCGCAAAAGCGTTTCGCCGATCTCTCATTGACCGTTATTCCATTCGTTTTCTTCCCAAGCTGTTTTACGGGGAAGACACGCTGTTCAATATAGAGTTTCTGTCAAAGGCCGGGCATTGCGCCTATACCGCCCTTCCCGTTTACTACTACCGTTTCCATGCGGATTCCTCTTCCCACCGTTTTAATCCAAAGCTTCCCTATACGCTGGCCGAACTGCTCAAAGAGATCCGGGCTGTTCTGGAAGCGAACCACCTGTTCTCCTCCCTGGAAAAGGATTTCCATACCTATACGCTGGATAATTTAAGCTATACGCTTGCATGGTCGGTCTTCCATTCGAGCAGTACCAACTCTTATGGTGAAAAAATGCGGGTCTGCCGCGATTTGCGAAACGACAAGCTCTATTGCGAAGCGTTAAAGCACAGCTTTGCCTACGGAGACATCGTCAAGCGGCCGCTCATTTTTCTTTTCCGAATGCGCCTGTATCCTGCGGCAGGCCTGCTGGCTTCTCTCTGGGCCGCCTACCTGACATGGAAAAGCCGCCGTTTGCAATAAACGGCGGCTTTTTCATGCCCGGCTATGCCAGACTGTCCAAATCAGCTCCTTCAGCGCCCTCCCCCACCGGGGCCCGCCGTGGCTGTGAACGCTGCGCAGCGCACTAAAGGCCTTGCCCCAGCAATGATATTTCAATGCGACCTGATACCGCCGCTCCGCCTTCCAGCGCTCGATCCGGTCCCTGGAAAGCCGGTCCGAAATCCCGCACTTTTCCACAATCTCGTCGATCAGGCGCTCGTAATCGCAATACTTCTTTTCCTCCTGGGCCTGGATCATCGCCCTTCGGGAATGGCTGCTGCTCCGGACAGCCACGCCGTACAGCTCTTCCCGGATCGTCGGGCACTTGTGGCGGTACAAATAGGGCAGGAGCATCTGGAAATTCTGGCCCACCGTGTATTCCGGGATCCGGCGGTCCGGGTAGATCTCGAACAGGCACTCCGATTTCAGCATATAGCAGCCGCAGCAGATAAAGGTGCACCCCTCCAGCACGTCCCAGAACAGTTCCTCCTTTGCAAGGTCTCCCCTGCACTCGTCCGGTTCTTCTCTTCTCTTTCCGGACCCCTCCTCAAAATAGTAAGGCAGAGACCGAACGCACTGATATTCCGGGTGGGCCCTGAGGAAACCCACCCTTTTTTCTATGGAGTCCGGCTCCAGCACATCGTCGCTGTCGGGCCAGATCAGATACTCTCCCGTCACCAGAGGCAGCCCCCGGTTGATCGCCGCGGAAGCGCTCTGGTGATCTCCTTTTACGATATGAAACGAATAGCCCCTGCGGGCGAATCGGTCCAGATAGCCTTCCGCCACAAGGAGGGTCCCGTCCGTGGAACCGTCGTCCACCAGGATCATCTCAACCCGTGGATAGGTCTGCCGCAGCACGGAATCCAGCATACGCCCCAGGTAGGCTTCCCCGTTGTAGACCGGGGTCACCACCGAGACCAGCCCTTCCCGAAATTCTTTTTCCTCCCGAGCCATCTGTCCGTCCTCCCTGCCGCATAAAGCGCGGGCTATTTTACCCGCACGATCTTCCGGTCCTCAATTTTATAGATGAGATCGCATTCGTTTGCCAGGCTCATATGATGCGTCACCATCAGCAGTGTCTTTCCCTTTTTGATCTGCCGGATCGAATCGATCACCGCTTTTTCGGTGTCCATGTCCAGCGCGGCCGTAGCCTCGTCCATCACCAGAAGCTCAAAGTCCTTATACAGCGCCCTTGCCAGCGCGATCCGCTGCCTCTGGCCGCCGGAAATGGCCGTCCCGTTCTCGCCGATCAGCGTGTGAACTCCCTCCGGCATCTGCTGGACGTCTTCCCAGACCTGCGCGCATCTCAGGCATTCCTCCACCCGCGCGTCGTCAATCTCGCTGTCGTTCTCAAAAAACGCCACATTGTTCCGCACGGTCTCTCCATTCAGGTACACCGTCTGGGGAATATAGCTGACGATCTCGCCCATGCTGGCTTTGCAGGGCCCTTCCGCGTCCCTCTGGGCCACAAGATCGTAATCGTCGTAGAAAACGTGGCCGCCCTGGGGCTTTAAAAGTCCCAGAATCAGGTCCACCAGGGTGGTCTTGCCCGCCCCGGACACGCCGATAATCGCCACGGAACAGCCGGCGGGCAGCTCGACAGAGGCGTTTTCAAAGATCTTCCTGTTTTCCGTGTATCCAAAGGTCAGATCCCTGACGGAAAGCCCTTCCTGAAAGGTCAGTTTCTTCTGCCGGAGCTTTTCGGATTCTTCTTCTTTTTTCTTCAGCTGCCCATACCTCGTCATGTTCTCCTGCAGCGTGGCATAGGGCTTTTTCGCGAATTCCACATGGTTCATTCCGCTGAGAACGGCATACGCCATCGGCAGCATGCGCACCAGCGCCGTAAGGTAGACCGCCATCGGAGCCAGAATGGCCGCCAGGTTGGAGCCTGCCCCCAGAATGACTGCCAGAATGACAAACAGAACCGCCATGACCGAGTTTTGCAGCAGCACGCCAACGCTGTTGATCTTGTACTGAAAATCTCCCTGGGCCCGGGCGTATCCGCAGCTTGCGTCCTGATATTTCCGCAGGACAAAAGCCGAACGGTCGTCGATTTTCATTTCCTTAAAGGCCCCGTAAGCAAGGGTGATCTGGGAATTGGCCCTGATCTCATAGCCCCGGCATTTTTCACCATACGCCTTAATCCGTGCGCGTCCCCGGAAAAACACAACCGCCATAAGCAGCAGCAGCGCCGCTACACTCAGCACGCCGGCCCAGCCGGACACATAGATCAAAATAATGGCATAGCCGGCCATCGTCAAGCCGTTGACCCAGATCCCGACATAGTCCACGATAATCTGAACGCTGTTGGTCGTATCGCTGCGGATCATGGTCAGCATCTGCATCGCGCTTTTTTCGTTGTGCTCCATCAGGTCTTCTTTGATCAGCAGCTCATAGATCTTCATGGACAGCTTTTGGGCGCCGTCGTAAATAAACCGGTTGGAAAGCTTGCTCTTATACAATTCAAACAGGCATTTCAGCACGGAAACCAGCACCATAGCCAGTGTAAAGGCAATCAGCTCCGGCGACGCGCTGTTTGCCGCTGCCGCCGCGTTGATGATATAGATGATCACGGAAAAGCTGAAAATGTCCACCACCGGGCTGAGCATGCACAGCACCCCGTAGATCTTCCAGCTCCTCTGTTCCTTTCTTTCCAGGATCCCCGTCAGATACCTGAACATCTCTCTCATCTCTGGTTCCCTCCAAATTCCAGTTTTCCCAAAACCGCGGTCAGCTCCTGCGCTCCCCGCGCCGGGCAAAAACAGGCAGCAATTTTCGGACCAGCGGCAGAAACAGGGAAAAGGGCAGCAGCCGGTACAAGGCCATAAAAAAGCCGCGTCCCCGGGGCTTTGGCGTAGGGCCTGTCAGCCGGGGCTGGAGGAGGTCCTTTTCGCCGCAGGGGAACCAGGACAGCTCTTCCTTTACCTCTTCCCAGATCCGGCGCCCCTGTTCTGTGTGAACGATCACCATAGAGGTCCCCATGCCGTCGTCCAGGCCGGGCCGGACGTTCTCAATCCCCCAAAAATCCCCGATGGTGAAATCGCTGTTCCGGTCCGTCGTGCAAAATTTGCAGTCATAGCAGGAAGGGCGCACCGTAAGGCCCGCAAAATACAGCTGGCAGTACCCGTTGCCGTACAGGCTTTCCGCAAACTCCCTGTCCCCGATCCGGTAGGAGCAGGCGTGGCCGTTGTCCCGGTTCCGCTTGTCCCGGAAAGAAAAACCGGTCAGGGGCCCGCGGTGTTTCCGTTCCAGATCGTCCGCATAGGCGTTCCAGATCCCCGGGGAGGGCACGCCGTAGCAGACCAGGTCCACCGTGACCAGCTTTTCCCAGGGCTCGCCCAGGAAAAGCCGCAGCCCCTGGGCCTGGCAGGGCGTTCCGCAGAACAGGACCCACCGGCCTTCTTCCAGGCATTCCCTGACCCTGCGGTAGATCCCGGTCAGATCGCTCTGCACGTATTTAGTCTTCTTCACCGTTTCCAGCTCTTCCGGGCTGCGCACCTCCCGGTGCACGACCTCCATGCGCTCGTTCCAGGCCGCTCCGAAAACCGCCCCGCTCCGGCGGAGGACCCAGGCTGCCAGCACCGGAAACACCCCGCCGGAAGAGCTGGCGTACCGGGTTTCCCGGTCTTTGGCCTGCACGCCAAAACACAGGCGCTCCCGGCCTTCCGCCCCGTGGTTCTGCACCGGGCAGACCGCCCGGCACCGGCCACAGTTCACACAGGCCTGCCCGTCAATTTGCGGATAGGAAAATCCTTCCCCGTCCCTTACCATGCGGATCGCCTTGGCGGGACAGATTTCCGCACAGGCGCCGCAGCCGCAGCATTCCTCTTTTCTGGCAGTCAGCTTCATTCCAGCCTCCATTACGAGTCCAACAGATTTTTTCTCAGGAATTCCGCCGATTCACGGACTGCCTGCTCCGTCCGGCTTTTCACCGCTTCCCAGTCCACAAAACCGTCGATGCCGGCGTTCTGCCCCTCCCGGCACAGCCGGTCCTCCAGGCCGTGGAGCTCCAGAATATTCTTAAGCCTGGCCCCCCGGCTGCTGTGGGCAAATACCACAAACCGTTTCTGGTAGATAATGCTGAAGGCGGCCGCGTGGAAGGAATTTGTCACCACATAGTCCGCCCGGTGGATATAGCCCAGAAATTCCGCCGGCCCGGCGCTGGAATCCACTGGAAAATTCTTCTCCGCGCCAACCGGGTCCGTTCTGACCTCCAGCACCGGAAGCCCGGTATCCCGGGACAGCTTCTTGGCATACTCGGTCAATTGAGGATTTCTTTCCGTAACATACACCAAAATGTAACCGCTTCTGTCCGGAAGCCGTTCCACCTGTTCCCACTGCTCCCGGCCGAGGAAGAACACCGGGTCCAGCACCGCCGTGACCTCTCCGGGGAAAAACCGTTCCACAAAAGGGACCGCCGCCCGTTCCCGCACGGACACTGCGTCCACATGCTGAAGCAGCTCCGAAAACCGCGCCTCGTACTCGGCCGGGAGCGAAACCCCGCCAAAGCTGGCCCCATAGGCGACCACCTTTTCCTTGCGGCGGCCTTCAAAAGCGCCGAAATAGGCGTTCCGTAGACCAAAGGTGATCGCGGGATTCCAAATCTGGTCGCTGCCGACCACATAGCGCCGGTAAGAAAGCTTTTTAAGCCCTTTTTCAGACAGGATCTTCCGCTGGCCCCGGCGAAGCAGGTACTCGGTCCGGAAACGTTTCATGTTGGCCCGCTGCCGGGCAAAGCTTTTCCGCCACCGCAGGTGAACGCCAAATGCGCTCCACGCGTAAATCATGCGTTCAAGCCGGCGGCCGGCCCCCTGCCAGAATTTATAGGGGATCCACCAATGCCTTCCCGTCATGTAGGGCGGCTCGTAACGCACCACGTCCGCCCGGATCCCGCTGCCGTCCAGAAAATGCTTCAGGCCGTAGGCCTGCAGCAGGGCGCCGTAATTATTGGAGCAGTGAAAGGTGATGATCCCAACGTCGGCTTTCTCTCGGCCCATGCTCTTCCTTCCTTTGTTTCAGCTTCCCGGCGCTCCCCGCGCAAGTAAATTACAACTATAATCATAGTATATCCGCAGGGGAAATGCAACTTTTTTCGGCACGCTGCGGAATGCGGGAGACGAAAAAAGAAGCGGGAACCTCCCGCTTCTTTCGCTTTTCAAGGGACCGCGGCCTCCGGCTTCAGCCCAGCAGCTCTCTTTTCCGTTTCCGCCGCTTGTACACGATGATGGCCACGTATACCGCCAGAAAACCCAGAATGATGGCGATGAGCACCGCCGATTCACCGGGGCCGCCCATTTTCACCTCGGCCCACAGCTGATCCGCCAGCTTGCTCACGTCCTCCGGTAGGTTCGCAAAGGCTTCGGTGTTTTTCAGCAGCTCCTCGTCGGGATAGTGAATGGGGTCCGCCACGGTCTCCGGGTCGATGTACTCCTTGGCGGCCGTTTCCGGCGTGGAGTAGCCCACATAGTCCATGTTGGCCCCGGCAATCTCCGGATCGCACAGGAAGTTGATGTACTCCTCCGCTTCCCGTTTGTGGCTGGAAGTGGCCGGGATACAGGCGGCGTCCACAAAGAAGTTGCTGCCCTCCCTGGGCACCGCAAAACCGATGGAATCGCTGTTGTCCACCAGAATGGCCGCGTCCCCCGCGTAATAGGGGGCAAGCCACGCCTCTCCGCTTTCCATTTTGTCGAAGATCTGATCCATATAGTAGCCCTGCAAAAGGGGCTTCTGCTCCTTCAGCAGAGCGGCGGCGGCCTTCCAGTCCTCCGGGTCCGTGGTGTTGACGGACTGTCCCAGCCGGAACTGGG
>CAZBDS010000064.1:0-7782 GCA_964490735.1 uncultured Acutalibacter sp.
GACTGCGTGGAGCCCCTGCCCTTCGTGAAGATCGACGAGCCCACCGTTTCCATGAATTTCATGGTGAACAACTCCCCCTTCGCCGGCCGCGAGGGGAAATACGTCACCTCCCGGAACCTGCGGGACCGCCTGTTCAAAGAGGTGGAAACCAATGTGGCCATGCGGGTGGAGGAAACGGACTCCACCGACACCTTCAAGGTTTCCGGCCGGGGCGAGCTGCACCTGTCCATTCTCATCGAGCAGATGCGCCGTCAGAATTATGAGTTCCAGGTGTCCCCGCCCACCGTCATTTACAAGGAGAAGGACGGCGTAAAGCTGGAGCCCATGGAGCTTTTGATGATCGAGGTGCCCGACAGCTATGTGGGCGCCGTCATGGAAAAGATCGGCTCCCGCAAGGCAGAGCTGCTTAATATGGGCAGCCGGGAATCCGGCACCACCCATCTGGAATTCAAGATCCCCGCCCGGGGCCTGATGGGCTACCGTTCGGAATTCCTTACGGACACCAACGGCAACGGCATCATGAACCACGTCTTTGACGGCTACGAGCCCTATAAGGGCGATATCCAGCAGCGGGTCCAGGGCTCCATCATCGCCCACGAGACCGGCGAGTCCACCGCCTACGGCCTGTTTTACGCCCAGGACCGGGGCAGAATGTTCATCGGCCCCGGGGTGGAGGTCTACGAGGGCATGATCGTGGGCGCCAACCCCAAAAGCGAGGACATCGTGGTAAACGTGTGCAAGAAAAAGCACGCCACCAATACCCGTTCCTCCGGCGCCGACGAGGCGTTAAAGCTTACGCCCCACTCCGTGCTCAGCCTGGAGCAGTGCCTGGAATTCATCGCCGAGGACGAGCTGGTGGAGATCACCCCCAAGAACATTCGCATGCGCAAAACCATTCTGGATAAGGAGCAGCGCATGAAGCAGGCCAGCAGGAAGAAATAAAGAAGGATTTTCCCGGAAAGCGAGGTGAGACAGTGGAGATCGTCATTTTGGATCTGGAATGGAACGCGGCCTACAGCCGGAAAAACAAGGGATATATCAACGAGATCATCGAGTTCGGCGCGGTGAAATGCGGGCCGGATCTGGTTCCTGCGGACACGTTTTCCTGCTTTGTCAGGCCTCAGGTGAGCAAACATGTCAGCACACTGGTCTCCGATCTCACCAGCATTACCGACGATGCACTAACCGACGGTATGACCTTTATGCAGGCGGTCAGCCGGTTCCGCAAATGGGCCGGGGACTGCCTGCTGATGACCTGGGGCACCTCCGATATCCTGGCCCTCATCGAGAACTGCCGGTATTTCAACGGCAGCGGGGAAGTTCCTTTCCTGTCCCGATACTGTGACCTGCAGCGCTATGCGGAGGAGCGCATGGGTTTGGGTACCGCCGAGCAGGTGGGCCTTTCAAAGGCCGCCGAGCTCCTGGAGCTGGACGTGTCCGCCATGGCCCACCACCGGGCCAAGGACGACAGCCTGATGGCCCTGGAGATCTTAAAGCGGATCTGGGACGAGGAGGCTCTCCGGCCCTTTGTCCAGCCCTGCGACGATGAGTTTTACCGGCGGATCACCTTTAAGACCACCTACATCTGCGACCTGAAAAGCCCGCTGGTGGAGAAGAGCCACCTGCGCTTTTCCTGTCCCAAATGCGGGGGAGAGAGCCGCCGTACCACCCGCTGGGTGCTGAAGAACAAGGGCTTCCGGGCGGAGTTCCGCTGCGGGAGCTGTGGCTACCCCTTTGCGGGACGGCTGCTGATCAAACAGAAATACGAGGGACTTTTCGTGAATAAAAAAACTTTTCCCCTGCCCATCATCGAAACGCCCCGGGAGGCCCTTCCCGGCCCGGTGGGCAAGATGCGCCTGGATTTGTCCGGCGGCGTGGGTGTGCTGCGTTTTCCCACTTTAGAGGACTGCAAAACTGCCCGGGCGGTGTTCTCCACCCGGCTGGGCGGCGTCAGCGAGAAGGAATTTGCCGCTATGAACCTGGGCTTCGGCCGGGGGGACGAGGACCGGCGGGTGGCCGAAAACTATAAATTATTCTGCAAGGCTGCCGGGTTCGATCCCGAATCCCTTGTCACCGGGAACCAGGACCACCACACCAACGTGCTGCGGGTGGACTCTCAAAACCGCGGCCTGGGGATCTGGACGCCGAAGCTGGAGGAAAGCGTGGACGGCCTGTGCACCGACGATCCCGCGGTGACGCTGGTGGTCTACTGCGCCGACTGCGTGCCCCTGTACTTTATCGACGAACCTCACCGTGCCATCGGCCTGGCCCACGCGGGCTGGCGGGGTACAGCGGCGGGCATGGCAAAGGTGATGGTGGAGCGCATGGCCCGGGAGTTCGGCTCCCGCCCGGAAGAGCTCCGGACAGCCATCGGCCCTTCCATCTGCAAGGACTGTTTTGAGGTGGAAGAACCGGTGGCGGCGGAATTTTTGAAGCTGCCCCACAGCGAAGCCTTTGTCACCGGTCCGGAGGAGATTTCCCCCGGAGAGATCAAATACCATGTGGATCTTTGGGAGTGCAACCGGCAGTTCCTGCTGGAAGCCGGCGTAAAGGCAGAGCACATTGCCCTGGGCGGCGTGTGCACCATGTGCGAAAGCGACCTGCTGTTCTCCCACCGGAAGACCCGGGGCTGCCGGGGCAGCAACTGCGCCATGCTGGCCCTTGCGCAGGAGTAAGAAGAGAAGATGAACACAGAAGCTTGCCGGATCTGTCCCCGAAACTGCGGAGCGGACAGAAGCAAAAAGGCGGGAGCCTGCCGCAGCGGCGAAGAGCTCAGAATCGCCCGGGCTGCCCTGCACCGGTGGGAGGAGCCTCCCATCAGCGGGGAGCGGGGCTCCGGCGCGGTGTTTTTCACCGGCTGTCCCTTGGGCTGCGTCTACTGCCAGAACCGGGAGATCAGCAGGGGAGGGGACCCTCCCGGCAAAACGCTGACCCCCCAGGAACTCAGCGCCGTTTTTTTCGACCTGGTCTCCCAAGGGGCTCACAACATCAACCTGGTAACCCCCACCCATTTCGCGCCTTTGATCCGCCGGGCCCTGCTGCTGAAAAAGCTGCCGGTCCCGGTGGTGTACAATACCTCCGGCTATGAAAAGCCGGAAACCCTCCGGACTTTAGAGGGCCTGGTGGATATCTATCTGCCGGACTTCAAATACGCCGACCCCGTCTTGGCAGGGGAGCTTTCCCACGCGCCGGACTACCCCGAGCGGACGCTGGAAGCGATCCGGGAAATGGTGCGCCAGGCGGGCCCGCCGGAATATGGGGAAGACGGCATGATGAAGCGGGGCGTGCTGATCCGGCACCTGATCCTGCCGGGGCATACGAAAAATTCCCTGGCCGTGCTGGAACTCATCGCCCGGGAGTTCCCCGGGATTCCCGTCAGCCTGATGGCCCAGTACACGCCGCCGGAGGGCGTCTCCCTGCCGGCAGAGCACCCGGAGCTTACAAGGCCCATCACCGCCCGGGAGCTCCGCAAAGTGCAGGACGCTCTGTTCCGGCTGGGGCTGGACGGCTTCGTCCAGTCCCGGCAGGCCAGCGGCGGCGGATATCTGCCCGATTTTCACCAGTTTGAGGGCCGGAAAACATAAGGAGGAGTTTTTCAATGGAAGAATTGCAGGTAAAGCAGCAGTCTTCGCTGGAAAAGGTTTTTTCAGATCAGAAAGAGTTCGGCCCCGAGTATCTGCGGGCCAGCGCTCTGCGGGGAGAAGAACTGGCTTACCAGATCGTGCTGCGGAAAACTGCGGGAGGAGGCAGGACCCCCTTTGCCTGGTCTTTGGATTCCTCCCTGGGGGAAGGGATCCAGGTCTTCCAGGTGGAACAGGTGCCCTGCGAGCTTCCCGCCTATCCCGACCGCAATGACGGGGATTATCTGTCCCTTAAGCCCGGCCTGTTTCCCGACCTGCTGCGCCCCCTGGGAGAGCAGGTGGAAATCAGCTCTTTTGAGAACACCACCCTGTGGGTCAATATCACCCTGCCCCCGGACTGCCCGGCCGGGGAATATCCCCTCACCTTTACGGTGGAAAATGGGACCGCGAAAGGGCAGGCCTCCTTTACCCTGAAGGTACTCCCCGCCGCCCTGCCGCCCCAGGAGCTGCTGTTTACCCAGTGGTTCCACGCGGACTGCCTGGCCACCTGGTACGGTGTGCCCGTCTGGAGCGAAGAGCACTGGAAGATCGTGGAAAACTATCTGCGGGAAGCCGCCCGGGAGGGCATGAATACCGTGCTTACCCCGCTGTTTACACCTGCGCTGGATACGGAGGTGGGCGCCGAGCGCCCCTGCGTCCAGCTGCTGGACGCGGAAAAGGAAGGGGACACGTACCGCTTTAATTTCGGCAGGCTTCGCCGCTTTGTGGAGCTGGCCTTGTCCTGCGGCATCACCCATTTCGAGATCAGCCACCTGTTCACCCAGTGGGGCGCCGCGGCCACGCCCAACATCTATGTGACGGAGCAGGGGGAGAAAAAGCGCCTGTTCGGCTGGGACGTGCCCGCTGGCTCTCCGGAGTACGCAAGTTTTCTCCGGCAGCTTCTGCCGGAGCTGCTGGCCTTCTTCCGGAGTCTGGGGCTAGGGGATAAACTTCTGTTCCATATCTCCGACGAGCCCTCGGAAGAGCATCTGGAAACCTACCGGAAGAACAAAGAACTGGTGGAGCCCCTTCTGGAGGGCGCTCCCCTCATCGACGCCCTGTCCTCCCCGTCCTTCTACGACCGGGGCTTGGTAGAGCACCCTGTGGCGGCCATCGATCACATCGAACCCTTCCTGGAACGGAAGGTTTCCGGCCTGTGGGCCTACAACTGCTGCAGCCAGTGCGTGGACGTGGGCAACCGTTTTTTGGCCATGCCCTCTTACCGCAACCGGATCATCGGACTGCAGCTGTACAAGTATCACATCGCGGGCTTTCTGCACTGGGGCTACAACTTCTGGTATTCCCAGTATTCCCGCCGGCCCATCAATCCCTTCCGCGTCACCGATGGCGGCGGCGCTTTTCCCGGCGGGGATCCCTTCTCCGTATATCCCGGAGAAAAGGGTGGGCCCCTGCCCTCCCTGCGGCAGAAGGTGTTTTACCACGGCCTTCAGGACCAGCGGGCCCTGGCCCTGCTGGAAAGCCTTTCCGACCGTCAAACGGTGGAACAAACCGTACCGGGCTTCGACCGGCTGACCTTCTCCCGGTACCCCCGCGATCCCCAATTTCTGCTGGAAATGCGGGAAGCGGTAAACCGGAAAATCTCCGAGCTGCTTTAAGGGATTTCCGGTAGTTTCCCAATTACTGCACAGACTAATGAATGAAAGAGGAAAAAAGGAATGTGGTTTATTCTTGCGCTGATTACCGCCCTTTTCTGGGGCGGTTCCGATCTGTTTTCAAAAATGGGCACCGATCCCCGGGACAAGTACAGCCACCTGCGCATGGTGGTCATGGTGGGAGCGGTCATGGGCATTCATGGCTTCGTGATGTTCTGCCTGCACTACAAAGAGTTCGATCCCATGAGCATTGTCAAATATCTGCCGGTGTCCGCCTGCTATATCTTGTCCATGGCCATCGGCTACATAGGCCTTCGCTATCTGGAGCTCTCCGTGTCCTCCCCGGTGTGCAATTCCTCCGGAGCCGTGGCGGCGGTGCTGTGCTTTATCTTCCTGAACCAGAGCATGGAGCCCATTCAGTTTGTCGCGGTGGCCCTGGTAATTCTCGGCGTGATCCTGCTGTCCGTCTTTGACATGAAGGACGAGAACAAGGCCCGCCGGTTCCGGGGTGAGGAGATCGAGAAAAAGTACCAGGTCAGCGTCCTGGCGGTGTGTATTCCCTTCATCTACTGTATCCTGGACGCCCTGGGCACCTTCGGCGACGCTTTGCTGATGGACGGCTGGGAGCTGGTCAGCGAAGAGGAGGCGGAGATCGCCTATGAGTTCACCTTCCTGCTCTGCGCCATCGCGGCCTTTATTTTCCTGAAATTCGTAAAGAAGCAGAAGTTCTCCCTGTGGGAGGAGCGGGAAAAGGGCCTGGGTGCCCTCTGCGAGACCGCCGGGCAGTTTGCTTATGTTTACGCCATCGCGGACAACGCCATTTTGGCCGCTCCCCTCATTTCCAGCTACTGCCTGTTTTCCGTGATCCTGTCCCGCATTTTCCTGAAGGAAAAGCTGACGCTGCGGCAGTACGCGTCCATTGCCATTGCCGCGGTTGGCATTATCGTCCTGGGCATTTACGACGCCTAGACTCACATTTCGCTTATTTGGGAGGTACCCTATGGACGCTGTTATTTCCGATCTGTTTCGCTTTATCAAATCCAGCCCCACCGCCTGCCACACGGCGGAGACCGTCCGGCAGATGCTTCTGAAGGCTGGCTTTAAGGAGCTTTCCGAAACCGAGGCCTGGACCCTGCAGCCCGGCGGCAGCTATTTCACCCTTCGGAACATGAGCTCCGTGGTGGCTTTCCGCTATCCGAAAAAGGACTTTCGTGCCTTTTCCATCGTGGCGCCCCACGGGGATTCCCCCTGCTTCAAAGTCAAGGGCAGCCCCGAAATGCGGGTGGAGGAGCACTATACCAAGCTGAACACAGAGGTGTACGGCGGCATGCTCTTAAACCGCTGGGAAGACCGGCCCCTGTCTGTGGCGGGCAGGCTGGCGGTGCGCACGGAAAGCGGCGTCAGGACCGTCCTTGTGGATCTGGATCGGGACCTGCTGATGATCCCCGGCCTGGCCCCTCACATGGACCGGGACAATTCCCAGGCCGGAAAGCTGAATCCCCAGCGCGACACCCTGCCTCTGCTGGGCGGCGTTAAGGCAGACCTGCTTGCCCTGGCCGCCGAAAAGGCCGGGGTGAAAAAGGAAGAGATCCTTTCCCACGACCTGTACGTGTACAACCGGGCAGAGGGCGTGGTGTACGGGGCGGAGGAGGAATTTATCGCCGCGCCCCGGCTGGACGACCTGGAGTGCGCTTTCGCGGCAGTCACCGCTTTTCTGCAAAGCGAGAACGCCGAAAACTGCACGGTCTGCGCGGTGTTTGACAACGAGGAGACCGGCAGCGGCACCCGTCAGGGCGCGGGAGCCACCCTGCTGTCCGATGTGGTGGCCCGGATCTGCCTTGCCGCGGGAAAAGACGAGCAGGAGCGCCAGCAGGCTGTGCAGCGGGGCATGATGCTTTCCGCGGACAACGCCCATGCCGTCCACCCCAACTATCCCGAAAAGACGGACCCCACCAGCCGGTGCTATTTGAACGGCGGCGTGGTGGTAAAGTATGGGGCGCACTACGCCACCGACGCGGTGACCTCTGCCCTTTTCCACCGGATCTGCGAAAAGGCGGGCGTGCCCGTCCAGGATTTCTTCAACCATTCCGCCAGTCCTGGCGGCGGCACCCTGGGGCTGATCTCCGGCCATCAGGTGTCCGTTCCCACGGTGGATATCGGTCTTGCCCAGCTTTCCATGCACTCGCCCTTCGAGACCGCCGGCGCCCGGGACGTGGTCCACATGACAAACGCCATGACCGCCTTTTACAACGCTGTCCTTGCCTGGAAGGACGGCGCCTGCGAAATTCTGTGATATAAAAGGAGGCCCTATGCAAAACAATCCTGGCTGGCAGAACGAAACTGTCTTCTATCAGAGCTATCCCATGGGGTTCTGCGGAGCCCCTTCCGAAAACGACGGCGCTGCCGTCAACCGCATCGGCAAGGTGAAAAGCTGGATCCCCCATCTGCAAAAGCTGGGGGTGGGGGCCGTATATTTTTCCCCGGTGTTCCAGTCCGACGCCCACGGCTACGACACCCGGGACTACCGGCAGATCGACTGCCGCCTGGGT
>CAZBDS010000065.1:0-7731 GCA_964490735.1 uncultured Acutalibacter sp.
AATAGTCCATATATGTGAGAAATTCCGGGGTGGAAACCGCACCGGCGAACTGCGCGGAAACGGCAAATACCAGGTTAATGAATTCTCCGCAGAAAGAGCTTAGGTGTTTGGGCGCTACGCTGGTTCCCCCGAGTCCGGTAAGCCCGTTAAGTAGGAACGGATAGAGGGAAACACTTACACAATAAGGGTTGAGAGAAGTTTCATCGTGCTTGTAGATACGGTGATGTTCCAGATCGTCAATGTATCGTGCCGCCATCTCCTCCCCATACAACTCCGTAAGCTTCCGGATCATCAGGAGGCGGTTCGTGCCGATCATGATCTTCTTGGGGACCTCTCCGGCCATTGTGGTGATATTTTTCATTTCCACATTTGCGTTGGCGTCCACTTCGCTCCCGCTTGAGGCGTTAATGGCCGATTCATACTTTTGGATGAAGTCGAGGTGCTTGGAATACGTTTGTTCATAATGCTGTATGGCCGAACGCTCACGGCGGGCATTCCCCGGCACTCCTTGGGCTTCAGATTCTTTCTTCCACCCCTTCCACTCATTTGGAGTACGCTTGTTTACATAGTTCAAGGCTTGGGCATAATCTAAAAGTTCTCCATCGTCGGAAAGAAGCATAGGGACGTGCGTGATTCCCAGCGCATTCATTTCTCCCACATTTGTGATCTTGTTATATAAGATTCCCGCTTTTTCCAGTCTGCCCTCAAGAGCTTTGCACAGCGGGCAACCAGTAGAATAGAGTGTGACCGTGATCAGCACCCCCTTTCTTCGATTTCAATGTACTTATTCAGATACCACACAGCTTTTTTGATGTCCTCATCTTTGTTTTTCTTTTTGTGCCGCCAAAGATATTTGAAAGCGTTCCCGAGGCAAAAATCCAGCGTTACCTCCTTTCCCTGGGTTTGCAGCATGGCGTCGATGCACTCGATCCCCCCGCGCGCGCCGTAGTGTTCGGGGTAGTTCACCGGGTCAAAGCCATTGACGGTGTTTCCAGCTTTATCTTTGATTCTCCTGACAGTTACTTTCATTGTCTCCTCCTGCGTTTAGTTGACGGGAATTTCCCTGATTTTTTCTCCGGTCTTTAAGTCGATAAAGTAATGGGCGGTCAGATGGGACTCGGAATCGTACCGGGCAAGCATTCTCCGATATTCAACTTTTCCGCGTTCCTTTCTGTTGCGCTCCCTGATTTCACGCCCATCTACTGAGCCACGAGCATATTTACTCAATTCTTACATATTCCTCCATTCTCCAAAATCCTTTGTTACATGACGGTCTTTTTGTGCTTTTGATGATATCTCCCGGAAAAGCAAGGCCTCCTTGCTCTGCCACTTTGTTTGTGACGGTAAACCTGGTTTCAATTCCACTGCCGATAGACCGGCAAAAATAGCTGTAGCCAAACTGTGCATGATCCGCCTTCCTTACCAAAGGAGAAACTTCTTTGACCAAGAGCACGGGGCGGTCCTCTTCCTTACCAGTGGGCGAAAAGTATCCGAGTATATCTTCCTGATCCTGGATTTTCAGCCTGCGGGAGAAATCCTCCAATCCCAAGGATTTGACTAAGGCTTCGCAATCCCTCAGTATAGAATCCATGTCTTTGATAGAAAAGGAAAGGGCTTCTTCCCCATTCTTTTTGGTTCCAGTAGAATATTTTGAAACTATGTTGCGGATGGGGTCGGAGGTGATTTTTGACTTCTTGATTGACGCCATTTCTCCAAATTTAAAAAACTCCAGAAGGCTCAGCATCTGAAGCAGTTCATTGGCGTTTCCGAATTCGGAGAAATAATCAATCTTGATAAGAGGCTCTATCTTGCTTTTGATTCCGCGTTCCGAAAGCCTCCGGCAGAGCTCCATAAAGGAATCGTACTTCTTTTCGCGCGATACCTCGTACAGAATCTGGCCGACCTGTTTGCCGAATCCCTTGATTGACGTGATAGAGTTGGTGATCTCTCGCCTCTCTTCGTTCAGCAAGATTTGCCGGTTGTCCTGACCAAATTTAAAAGGGGGGAACTTAATCTTAAAGTACTTTTCGGCCTCAAGTTTGGCCGCCGCCATTTTATCTTTGTCGCCGGACTCCTCTTGGATCCTGAGATATGTTTCATAAAACTCCAGCGGGTAGAACGTTTTCAGGTAAGCTCCATACAGGCTATCGATCGCCACACAGTAGGAATGAGAGTTCATGGCGACAATTCCGCCCGTGTTTATGAAGTTGTGGGCCGGAGCTGACATGACGATGTCGTATACGTCCTCCCGCCCAAGCTTATCAATGGATGTCACTGGGCTCAATTCCGGCTTTACCGCGCGCTTCGGCTTTCCGGGAACGGTATACAGCAGCATCCCCTCTTTTAATTCCTTTGCCCGTTTTATTCCGTCCGGGGTTGGGAATTTATGGTCAGAAGTGCATTTAAACCAACAGCCGTTTTCCGTGGCAATCCGGTACACGACCCGGTTCCCAGCCGGCAAAATCGATTTGATATCATTGATATAGATCCGGTTATCGTGGAACATGGAATAAGCTATACCATAGCCCTTCGTGTGATAACTGTGCCTTATGTGGGAGTACTGCTTCATGGAATCATCTGTAAGGGAAGTCGCTATTTCATACATGAGGCCAACGGGAAGAGTTGTATCGCTTATTTCAGGGTTGTGGCCGGGCCGCATGAGGACGGTATCCCCGGGAACGCAGGCGTTGAAGGCGTATCGGCTGGAGTCCTCCAGTATTTTCCAGATATCGTGCGCCACCTTTTCCGCTTCGTTCTCAAAAAGCCCCTCTTCCTCTTGGAGCTTCAGCTCCATGCCGGAAATAAAACGTTCCTTATAACCCAGCACCTTCTCTACCCGCTTTTTGGCTATGTTTTTTATGATCTCGTAGCACTCACGCATATCGATCCCGGCATAGTTGAGGACCGCCATTGACATTTCCTGGTAGAGAATATAGCTTTGAGGCATTTCTTCGGTCCGGATCAGATCGTCCAAGGACTTGATGCCGTAGGAAAAATCCTCACGGTTCTCGAATTGCTTATACATGGACTTGAAGCCAGGGCGTATTGCCGCAATGAAAGCGCACAGCTCCGAAATGTTGGACGGAGCATATTTGCCGACCCGAACCGAAGTTCCGGGCTGTTCGACCTGGTTAACTCCGACTGTGCACCCCTTTCGGTAGATGTCCCAGACCTTGTTTTCCGGCCCGCATTCTTTTAGAAGCTCGCTTACAGTGTGGCGTGGTCTTCCGATTCTCTGATAAATGCGATCAATGGTATCCACTACTTTGACTTTCAACAGGTCATTTTTAAGGAACTTATACTTTTCCGCCCAGTGCCCGTCCATAAGGCAACATAGATTTCCCTTGATCCTGACAAGCCCTATCTCTTCGGGGATGCTTCCCTGATATAAAAGATAAGAGCAAGGGGCAATGCTCCAGCTGGAAATCATTCCGCGATAGTCCGAGCTCTTCTCGAAAATCTCCATAAATTCCAGTTCGATATAATCGTGGATATCCACAAGGTCTTTTTCTTCTCCTTCGGCATGTTTCAGGGCGTCTTCATAGCGTTTGAGGCGCTTTGACACCTCGTTGGAGGTAATGAAATCCACCCCTTGTGATTTTGCGTACAGTTTCCAGGCGGCTGACGCTTGGCTTGTACCATACGCTATCATGGGATAGGCATGGTCTTCTCCCAAGATGTCCTGCTGCGCCCTTGCGAACGGCTCCTGATCGGCCACGTTCAAGTCCAGGTCAGGCAAGGTTTTCGCTTCCATGATCCTGGTGGAAGACATGAACCTTTCAGGATACATTTTCACCTTTGCCGCGATGCGGTCAACTTCCGTAAAGCCCAGCAGTTTATTGGTGAAATAACTGACGCCGCTGCCACGACCTGTGGGGGTGATCACTCCTCCGTTCTCGATAGCCCTTTTTACAATGTAATAGTCGTCGACGAAATAGTCCGCCGCGCAAAATTCGGCTGCCGAGCTGCCCTCTTCGGGTTTGATCACAATGGATTTGACCTCTTCTACTTCCTTTTTGATCTCAGCTTCATAGACGGGGTACAATTCTTCCGGCACTTGTGACTTGTAGTTCTCCCACCCTTGATAGACCAGCTTTTCATACTCGGCGTTTTTCTGCTCGGATGTATAACCCGGATATAAGGTGGGGCATTTTATGTCCTTCGTAAAGCACGGGCAGTCGTATTCCTCTACATTCAGGAACACGGAGGTATTGTCCATCGCGTCCTGAATTTGCGACTGGCTTAAAACGCCCTGATCTAGAAATCGGTCGTATGCGGTGTCCCCGTCGGGATAATCCAGATACCAACCCTTTTCATCCGGATATTCCATACCTCTTGCCTGGAGAAAATCCTGTCTTTCTTTTCCTCCGTTAGAGGTGATGTAGTGGCTGTCGCACCCCATAATAATGGGGATCTTCAAGGAGTCGTGCAGGCGCAGGATCCGACTGTTCAAGTCCTTTTGAAGGTCGGTGTTATGATATTGCACCTCCAAAAAGAAATGATCCCCAAAATGCCCGCGCAGCTCCTCTACAAAGCTGTCAACATCTTCATATCTCCAAAATGCCACGCAGGCGGAGGTCACGATAACGTCATCTTTGGGAAGACTCAAAATCAGCTCCGGATCCACTCTGGCCTGTCTGTAGAACCCGGTCAGATTGGCTTCTGAAAGGACGCGGTTGATCGACCTTCTGCCGTTCTCGTTCATGGCTCCCAGAAAAATGTGGCAGTTTGTACCGTCCGCTTCTTTCCGGTCTTTTACCCAATACGCCTCCGCGCCTATCAAGCATTTCAAATTGTACTCTTTGTGCAGCTCGTAGGCCTCAATATATCTTCCCTGATAACCGTGCTCACAGCTGCTGATGATGCCATGCCCGAGCTCCACGGCCCGTTCGGCATAAGCTTTATTGGTAACAGTGCTGTCCGGCACCCTCGGATTCGTATACATGCTGTGCCTGTGGTAATTTTGATAAACCTTTATGATCTCACCTCCTTATCTAAGTCGGATTCTTTGTTCATAAATTTTTTCCCAAACGGCATTTCCCTTGTCGCAGGGAGCGTCTTTCTTCCCCAGGTATCCCCACCTGTCGTTTGCTACAAACACTTTGCAAAAGCGCTTCAGCCTCCGAATATTTTCGTCCGTGGCCGGGGAGGCGTCTGCGTCGAACGCGATCACGACGTCTACGCCGGCTTTCAAAAGGATCTCCATCTGCCGTTCGTTTAAATGGGAAGTAAGCGCTGCTACGGCGTTTCGGTAGCCAAACTGGCGAAGCTTCATCACGGACTTGGCTCCCTCGACGACAATCACCTCTCCTTTTTCGAGGATAGCCTCCCCGTTCAGATTCCAGCCATAGAAGAAGTCAATGGTCCCCATGGGGTACTTATAGATGTACTTCGGGATTCCAAGTTCTTTGTGGTGCGGATTTGTTGTCCTCATGCACAGGTTGATCAAGTTCCCGCCGGTATCATAGATGGGAATTACGATTGCTTCGCGGTGCGGGTCATAAAGAATTCCGAATTCGGCACACGTCTGCTGAGAAATGCCTTCGTCGATCCAGGGTTGGATCGCCTTATGCTGGTACTCTTTTAAAACGGCCTCCGGAAGGATCTTCCTTTCAGGGGCAGCCCGTACCTTCAGCTTTTTTCTGTTCTTCTTTAGAACGCGCACGATTTGAACCGGGACAGTCATCTTTTCTTTCGGGATTCCCAGGTGCTCTCGCAGCTTTGATACGGCCTCTCCGAAAGAACACTTATCATATTCCTGGATGAAGCTGATCACATCGCCACCTTTTCCGCTGGAAAAATCTTTCCACACGCCCTTTTGAGGATCCACCGAAAACGAAGGGGTTTTTTCATTGGTGAATGGAGACAGCCCCCAGAACTCATTTCCTTTCTGCTCAAGCTCCACATACTCGGAGATATACGCCAAGATGTCTGCCTGTTCGGCAAGTTCCCTAGGTTCCAAGGCCGTCACCTCACAGCGTTTCTTCCATGAATGCAGACGCCCACTGGTCGGCCATCTGGAGAAGCTGCACGAGCGGCGTCTGGCTGAGTGCGGTGTTAAGTGCCCGCTCTCCTCCTTTGACGGCCATATCGAAGCCGCCCATATGCCACCGGATCGCAAGAGCTTCTGCGCGTTTTAACTGGATGAAGGATTGCAGCATGTACACGCTTCCCTCTCCGTGTCCCATGCCCAGCTGGTCGGAGCAGGTGTACACCCACTTCTTTTCCCAGGCTCCTGTCTCCTCGTTTTTCACATTACGGGACTCTTTCTTATAGAAATCGATCTTGCAGAAGTCGTGGCACAAGCCACACAGAATCAGGCTATCCCGATCAAAGGTCTGGTCGGGGAACTGTCTTTGGTAGACGGCGGAAAGCTCCAGCAGGGCCGTATAGACGTTCAGGCTGTGTTCTGCTAAGCCGCCCTCGTAATTTCCGTGGAACCTAGTACTGGCAGGCATTTTGAAAAAACTGCTGTCTTCTAGCCAAGTGGTCAACGACTGCATTCCGTCGCGGTCCACAGAGTTCAAAAGGGTTAAAATTTCTTCTTTGGTGCCCATAGATACCTCCTTCATTTCTGAGCTTAATACGGCTCTCTCTTTTCCGGCTGTTCACAAGGCCGGAACGTACAGCAGTCTCCGTCAAGGAAAATGCTGATGTAATCTGAGTCATCCATGATTTTTCCAGAACGGTTGTCCGAAACGGTCAGCTTCATGTTGCCTTTCTTGATACCGCCGTCCGCTTCTATTTCCTCGAGTGATTTGCGATTTAAAAAAATCAGTGACGAGCAATTCCTGCGAATGTCCTTGGACTTGGCAACTGTCAGTTCTCCAGAGGCCTGCACGGCAACCAACGTATACAGGTTCATTTTTCCGGCGATTTCGTTTTTGATGAGGTCCAAGGTTCTTCCCAGCGCGGCACTGTTCTGATACGCGTCCAACGCGTATTCTCCGTTTGCCTTCAGATAGTCCATGATCACAGCGTCGATGCCGTAGGCGTTTTTCATCTTGATGACCAGGTTGAATATCTCTGTGTCATTAACGACGGGGATGTATTTGTGAACAATACACGACTGGGTTTTGATCCACTTCAGGGCTTCGGACACCGATTGCTTTTCCCTTTGGGACAGGCCTCCGTCGTGGATTCTCCGGTATTCAATCCCACACAGGTGAGAAAGCATACGCATCATAAATTCCTTATCGGAGATTTCCGTGTCGATGTACAGGCATTTCAAGCCTTTCTTTGCGAGATAAACCAGGTGGTTCATCAGCCAGATAGACTTGCCCCTTTTGGGAGGGGCCGCAAACACGACCGTCTGCGACCTCTCAATTCGGCAATAGTCATTCAACTGGGGAATGAAAAAAGGGATGTAAGAACCGGTTTCACGGTCCTGACGGATCTCTTCCAAGATGTCATCCACCAGCTCACCTAGGGTGCGGAGCTTTTCTGCATTTCCGAAGTTTTGGATCACATCATCCAGCGCTGAGTAGATAGTGCTTCTCACGTCCGCTTCTTCCTTGCTGAAGCATAGAGATTCGCATTTCTTGAGTTGGTTGAGCATTTCTCTACGGAACGCTTTATCCCTTACGACATTCGCAACCTGTTTGTACGCCTCTGCGGAGGTTCTAGCCACCTCCGGGCTGAAAGCGATCAAGTCATCCAACACGGAATCGGTCAGCTTCTCGGCTATGCCGGTCAGTTCAGGCTTTGCGTTCAGTACGCTCCTTATGGCAA
>CAZBDS010000066.1:0-7717 GCA_964490735.1 uncultured Acutalibacter sp.
GGAGCTGGGCGCCGACGACTATGTGGTGAAGCCCTTCGAGACCAAGGAGGTGGTGGCACGGATCAACGCCGTGCTGCGCCGCAGCGGGAAAAACGAGGAAAAGCAGAACGAGAGCAAGGTGGTCACCTACGAAAACCTGTCTATCAATCTGACGAATTACGAGCTGAAGGTGAAGGGTGTGCAGGTGGACACCCCGCCCAAGGAGATGGAGCTCATTTACCATCTGGCCTCTAACCCCAACCGGGTGTTTACCCGGGATCAGCTGCTGGACGAAGTCTGGGGCTTTGACTATTACGGCGACAGCCGCACCGTGGACGTCCACGTAAAGCGCCTGCGCGAAAAACTGGAGGGCGTGTCCGACCAGTGGACGCTGAAAACCGTGTGGGGCGTGGGTTATAAATTTGAAGTGAAAGACTGACCGGTATGGAAAAAAGTATTCTAAAGCGGTATCTCGGCATTATGATGACCATCATCATTCTCAGCTTTGCCCTGCTAGGCAGCGTGATGATGGTGTTCTTCGGGCGGTACTGGCGGCAGGAAAAGAAGGACCTCCTCACCCAGAACGCCTCTTCCATTGCCGGAATGGCCAGCGGGTTCCTGTCGGAAAAGGACAGCGACGGTTACGAGCTGCGCACCGATATCCTGAAGAGCTTTATCGCCAGCTTTTCCACCAGCATCGACGCGGATATCTTTATCACCGACCTGAAGGGCCAGGTCCTGCTGGGAAACTACGCCAACAGCAGGCTGACGGAGATCTCCCAGGTGCCGAAGCAGGCGGTGGAAATGGCCGCCCAGGGCATGTATGAGGGAAGGAACAATTTCGACGGACTGTATCAGAACAGCTATTACATCATCGGCGTTCCCCTGACGGAAAGGGACCAGGACCGCTGCGTGGGCGCGGTATTTGCCGCCACCAGCGCGGCCACGGTCAACGAGTTCCAGAGCGCGCTGCTGAGGATTTTCCTGATCGCCTCCGCGGCGGCGCTGAGCGTGACTTTCTGCGTGGTGGGCGTCTTTTCCTACCGGCTGGTCATGCCCCTGCGGCAGATGTCCCAGGCGGCCAGGCGTTTCGGTGCGGGAGATTTTTCCGTCCGGGTGCCGGTGACCAGCTCCGACGAGATCGGCCAGCTGGCGGCCTCCTTTAACAACATGGCCAACTCCCTGGCCCTGTCCGAGGGCACCCGGCGGAGCTTTGTGGCCAACGTGTCCCACGAGCTGAAAACCCCCATGACCACCATCGCCGGGTTTATCGACGGCATTCTGGACGGCACCATTCCCCGGACGGAGCAGGACAAGTACCTGGGCGTTGTGTCCAGCGAGGTCAAGCGGCTGTCCAGGCTGGTGAAATCCATGCTGGACCTGTCCAGGATCGACAACGGGGAGATGAAGATCCACCCCGCGAATTTCGACATCACCAACACGGTGGTGACCACGCTGCTGACCTTTGAGCAGAGCGTGGATAAAAAGAACATCGAGATCCGGGGGCTGGAGGACGTCCGGCCTCAGACGGTGTACGGCGACCAGGACCTGCTGCACCAGGTGGTGTACAACCTGATTGAGAACGCCGTAAAGTTCACAAACCCCGGCGGCTATATCCAGATCCGGATCGCCGACAGTGTGGACCGCACCACCGTGTCCATCGAAAACAGCGGGCAGGGCATTGTCCCCGACGAACTGCCTCGGATCTTCGAGCGCTTTTACAAGACGGACAAGTCCCGCAGCCAGGATAAAAACGGCATGGGACTGGGACTCTATATTGTGCGCACAATCCTGCAGCTGCATGGGGGCGACATCACCGCCCGGTCCGTGGTGGGACAGTTCTGCCGGTTTGAGTTCTATATCCCCAAGCCGCCGGAAACGCCCCGGCTGAAGGAAAACAACTCCCAAAAGCAGAAAGAACCCCGGCAAAAAGACGGGAAAGACAGCAAAGAACGGGAAAAACGGGACGAACCGGACAAGGAACGGCCTGAAAAATAGAAACTGGAAACGCCTCCGGCAGCCGGGACGGCAAACAAAGAAAGGTGGAACGAACCATGACCAATGAGCAGAACCAATTCCCTGAAGAAGAAAACCGGCAGATACCGTTGAAAGAGACAGCGCCTCTGCCGGAAGATTTTGTCCAGCCACCGGAACCCATTGCCGCCCCGGAGCCCGCACTGTTCCCGGAGGATCCCGCAGTGGTGCCGGCCCCCCGGCCGGAGAAGGCTTCCGGTCCCCGGGAAGCTGTTCCCGAGGCGGGAAGCGGAACGCTGCCTCCGTCCGGCCCGCCCGCCTATTATCCCCCTCAGGCCGGGCCCTGCGCCTATCCCCAGCCGCCGCAGTTCTCCCAGCCGCCCCATACCGGGCAGCAATACGCCTACCCTCAGCCCCCTCAACCGCCGGTTTACCAGCCGGCGCAGGGCTATTATCAGCAACCGCCCCAGGGAGTTTATTATTACGCCCCCTATCCCGTGACGCCGCCGAAAAAGAAAATGTCCACCGGACTGAAGGTCTTTATCTGGATCGCTTCGGTGCTGGCGGGCCTGGCCATCTTTTCCTTTGCGGGATTTCTGCTGTACAGCGCGGTGACCTCCGAAAAAGCGGACAGCAATTTCAGCTTCCCCTATGGCGATTTCTATCAGTCCCCCTATGGGGACGGGGACCGGCCCTTTACCGTCCCGGAAATTCCCGATCAGGATCCGGATGCCCCCCACGGCGACGACGACACGCCCGACTTTGACGACGGCGTGATCCCGCCGGACACGGACAAGCCAAAACCCGATGTGGACGTTACCCCCAATACCGAGGGCATCACGATTTCCGGGGTTCCGGACACCGGGGAGCTTTCGGCCAAGCAGGTGTACGACCGGGTGGTCAAATCCACTGTGACGGTGGCCTGCTCCCGTGAGGTAAACGGCGTGGAAAGCCAGGGCACCGGCACCGGCGTTATCGCCACCTCGGACGGCTATATCATCACCAACGCCCATGTGGTGCTCAATTCCAGAAGCACCTCCGTCAGGATCACTACCTACGACGGCCAGGAGTACGATGCCCTGGTGGTGGGCCTGGACCGCACCTCTGACCTGGCGGTGCTGAAAACCAACGATCACAACTTTACGCCGGCGGAATTCGGCGACTCCGACCAGCTTTCCATCGGAGATCAGGTGGTGGCTATCGGCAACCCCGGCGGCGCGAAGTTCTCCGGCTCCATGACCGGCGGCTATATTTCCGGCCTGAACCGGGAAGTGGGCAAATACAGCGAAAACGGAATGACCTTCCTCCAGACGGACGCGGCCATCAACCCCGGAAACTCCGGCGGCCCCCTGGTGAACATGTACGGCCAGGTGGTGGGCATCAATTCCTCCAAAATTGCGGCGGACGGCTACGAGGGCATGGGCTTTGCCATTCCCATCAGCCAGGCCAGAGACATCATCAACCAGCTGCTGAGCGGCGGATATGTCAAGGGCCGCACCCGGTTGGGAATCGCCGGCCTGGACGGTTCCGCTTACGGCTTTGACGGCTTTATGATCCAGGAGATCAACGAGGACAGCGCTTTTGTGGGCACTGAGGTTAAGGCCGGAGACATCATTGTGGCCCTGGACGGCGAGGAGGTCACCTGCCTGAACGACCTTTCCAACCTGCTGCTGAAGTACGCTCCCGGCGACACGGTCACGGTGACGCTGGCCCGTTCTTCCCAGGGCGGACAGAAGTTTGACGTGGAGATCACTCTGTTGGAGGACAAGGGCGAGACCCAGGGATAATGCAGAAAAACAGAAGGCCTTCCGGTTGGGAGGCCTTCTTTCTTTTGGGTTTTTATTGCTTTTCTGGGGGCTCGCCCAGCAGGCTGAGCTGGCCGGGCACCTGTGCAGGCTGCTTGGGCCGCGCTTTGGTTTTTTCGGCAGGAGCCTGCATCTTCTCTTCCGGAAGCTTGTCCGGTTTTTGGGCGGGGAAGATGGTGGTTTTGGCGGTGGCGGAGAAATCCGGCTCCGGCTTGGAAGGGGCAACGGGTCCGGCGGCCTTTTTCGCAGGCGCTTTAGGCGTCTGGGGAGCAGGCTTTCCGGCTTTTTGCCCGGCGGTTTTTGATTCGGCGGGCTTGGCCGGGGCCTTTGCCTCTGGGGGCTTTGTCCTCGGGGCCGGGGGCTCCGGAGGTTTAGCTTCCGCCTTTGCGGCCGGTATTTCCGAAGGCTTGGCCTCTGCGGAACGGGGAGCTTTCGGCGGTTCTCCCGACTGGGGAGCTGCGGTCTTTTTCGCGGACTGAGGTATAGCAGCCTGCGGGGCCGCGGGCTTTTTCGCAGGTTGGGCTGCCTCGCTGAGAGCGAATTCTTCGGTGTACATAGAGGCCGCGGTAGGCACCAGGGGACCGTTGGGCACCGGCTTTTTCGGAGCTCCGGCGGCCGGAAGTTCGGCAGGCTGGGGCGTTTGGGCGGTGGGCGGCACACGGCGCAGCTGGTTGATCTCGGGCAGGCCTCCGCCGGAAGACCGGGCGGTCTGCCGGGGCTGGGAAGAGCCGTGGGCGTTTTGAGAAGGCACGCTGTACAGCATGGGGGCACGATTTCCCACCGGCCGGGGCCGGGCCTGCCGGTTTTCGGCGTTTTCAATTTCCAGCAGAATGGCTTCCCGTTCGTCCTGGCGGCGTCCCCGCAGGAACAGCACCACCAGGGAAGCAATGCCCGCAAGTCCCAGCAGCACACAGCCGGAACCGCCGTAGAACAGCGTAAGGGCAACGGAATTGGTCCTTTGATTGAGCCGGGCAAAGGTCACATAGCGGGAACCGTCGGAGTCTGCCGGTCCGGGAGCGGAACTGGGCAGACTGCCGCTGGGCCTGCCGCCGGACTGGGAAGGCCTGGCGGTGGCCGTGGGGTTCTGGGTAGGTCCGGGAGTACCGCCGGGGCTGGGTGCGGGAGTGGGTGTGGAAGCAATCACTGTGCCGCCGGGCCGGTTGCCCGGTTCGCCGCCATTGCCGTTGCTGCCGCCTCCGTTTTCGTCAGGGTCGTCCTCTGAAGGATCCTGGGGTACGGGGGTGGGCTCAGGAGTAGGCTCCGGCGTTGGCACCGGAGTGGGGTCCGGGGTGGGCAGGGGCGTAGGCTCCGGCGTGGGAGTGGGCGGGGCCGGAGGTTCCGGGAAGGAAATGACGCCGCCCGATCCGGAAGAGGTAAGGGGGGCGGGCTCCTCTGTTTCCGTGGCCAGGACGGGAACCGCGATCCAGAAGGCTGCCAACAGCAGCAGGCACAAAAGAGCCGCGAAACGGCGGTGCTTTTTACCCATACGGATCCCCCCTTCCCCAAAAAAGATGAAAAATCGACAGATATTTATACTAATACAATTTTATTCTAGCATAAAGCCTTTGACGATTCAATCTCTTTTCCCCAGGAAATCACAAAATTTAGGGGATTTTTTTGGATTTTTTCAAAATCCACCCCAAAATGTAGGACATTCCTTTCAGAAAAAGCCGCCTGCTGGCAAAACAGCGGGCGGCTTCCTTTTCTTTTTTCAGGAAATGTGCGGATCAGCCGGCATCGGATCCTCCCAGGATTTCCAGCCGGCGTTTTTTGCTGAAGCCCTCCAGCACCAGGCTGTAAGACTTGTCCAGCATGTCCCGGAGCACCTCGTCGGGCACCTCTCCGTCGGGCTTGATGGAATTCCAGTGGAGCTTGTTGGAGTAATAACCGGGGATCACGTCCGGATACTGCTGCCGGAAAAACTCCCCCTCCAGGGGCTCCAGCTTCAGGTTGATGTAATAGGGGACGTTTTGACCGTCCAGCAGGACGGCGGCGAACATTTTGCCGCCTACCAGGTAGCGGATCCAGTTCCATTCCCGTTTCAGGTCTTTTGTGGCGCCCGGTTTTTTCAGGCAGTACTCGTCCAGCCAGGTGTAGCGCATTTTGGTCTTCCTTTCCTTTATTCGGCAGATCCGTCCAGCAAAGCCTTGATTTCCCGGCAGCGGCGGATCCTGGCGCCTTTGGGCGTGTCGCCGTGCTCGGGATCCTCGGAAAAGCTTTGGAGCAGCCCGCAGGGGAATTCCGGACAGTCCCCGCAGAAAGCCGCGCCTTTTTTCAGGGCACAGTCCGCCACGGGACAGGGCTCCTGTTCTGCGTGGAAGGGATGGCCTTTGGTGGCTGCGCACCCCTTGCAGCCGCAGCGCTCCACAAACTCGCAGCCGGAACATTCCAGCCCGCAATAAGCGGTAACGGTGTTTCTTGTTCTGGGCAGTTGATCCATAGAACCACACTCCTTTTGATTCTTTGGACTTAGCATAGCAGAAAAAACAGGACAATAAACTGTCTTGTTTCCGTGGCGGCGTGAAAAATTCAGGGGTTTTGGTCCCCATAAAGCCGCAGGTAGGCTTCTCCCTGGCGGCACAGGGCCTCCCGGAGCTCCCGAGGCTCCAGGACCGTGACGGCGTCCCCGAAGGAAAGCACCCAGGAAAGCATGGCGTTCCAAAAGGTGAAATCCGTGGCAAACCACAATTTCCCATCTTCCCGCCGGGTATAGCAGGAGGGGCCGTATTCCTCTACCAACCGGTACTTGACAGAGGGGTCGAAGAGGGCTTCCAGGCGGTAATTGGGCTTCCAGATCCGCTGAAACTCCAGCTTTTCCGCCGGCAGCTCCCGGGGGGAAAAGGTCTCCTCCGTCAGGGTGAGCTCCCACAGCCGGGAAAGCTTGAACAGCCTGAAATCTTTTCGCAGGGCGCACCAGGCCAGCAGATACCAGTCCCCCCACTGAAAGGCCACCCGGCAGGGTTCCGCCCGGCGGTCCGTCTCCCCCCGCTCCGTGTAGTAGCGGAAGGAAACCAGCCGGTTTTCGTCAATGGCCCGGCGGAGCAGAGAGATCTTTTCCGTCAAGCTGTCCTGATAATGGGAGGCAAGGTCGATGACCAGCTGGGAAGAAGCTTCTTTGGAAAGGGGAAGCTTTTCCTCCAGGCCGGCCCATAGGGAGGGCGGGGAAACACTGCGGACTCCCCGCAGGCCGGAGAGGACGGCTGTCAGCTCCTGCTCGGTGAGGAGCTGATTGGGCAAAGCGTAGCCCGGGGAAATGGAAATGCCGCCGTTTCTCCCCTGCTCGGTGACGATGGGGATCCCCGCCTGGCACAGGGTCTCCACGTCCCGGGAAATGGTGCGGCGAGACACTTCAAATTTCTCGGCCAGAAAGGGAGCCGTCACCTTTTCCCGGCGGAGCAGGGTGGCAAGAATGCCCAGCAGTCTGTAAAGCTTCACAGGATCTCCTCCAACAGAAAAGCCCCTGACCGGCAGGGGCTTTCGCATGGATTTCGTTTGCTCTTAAAAACCGATTTTCTCCTGAATGTAGGCGGCCGCCTGCTCGATGGGCATGCGCACCTGCTCCATGGAATCCCGTTCCCGGATTGTAACGCAGTTGTCGGCGGGGTTTTCCCCGTCGCCCACGGTCTGGAAGTCTACAGTGACGCAGAAGGGTGTGCCGATCTCGTCTTCCCGGCGATACCGCTTGCCGATGGAGCCGGTCTCGTCAAAGTCTGTCATGAAGTGCCGGGAGAGAAGATCCCTGACCTCCAGGGCTTTGGGAGAAAGCTTCTTGGAAAGGGGCAGAACGGCGGCCTTGTAGGGGGCGACGGCCGGATTCAGGTGGAGCACGACGCGCACATCGTTCTTTTCCTCGTCCAGGACCTCTTCGTCATAGGCCTCGCACAGCAGGGCAAGGACGGTTCTGTCAAGGCCGTAGGTGGATTCGATGATGTAGGGGATGAATTTCTCGTTGGTTTCGG
>CAZBDS010000067.1:0-7709 GCA_964490735.1 uncultured Acutalibacter sp.
AGTCGTCGGCGCCCATCATCAGGCCGCTGACCTTATCCATTTCCTGGGTGCGGGCACTGAGAAGAATGATGCCGATAGAACTGTTCATCCGGCGAAGCTCTTTGCACACCGAAAGCCCGTCATGGGTTCCGGGCATCATGATGTCCAGCACTGCCACGTCGAAATCGCCGTCGGACTGGCGGTAGATCTCCAGGGCCCGGTCGCCGGTTTCGGCCTCGACAGCGCAGTAGCCTGCCCGTTCCAGATTGATGACCACAAACTCGCGGATATTCTGTTCGTCTTCCGCTACCAGTATCTTTTTCATCCCTGCGCTTCCTTTCTCCACATAGGCTGTGTTACTCGCTGAGCAGCTTAAAGCTCTCGCGGATCTGCCGGATATACTCCAAAAATGTCTTGTCACGGGTTTTTACCCGAATGGCGTAGACTGTGTCGCTTTGGGTGGCTAAAAGCTCGTAGCCGCCGCTCTCCGCCTGGAGGTCCCAGACGGCCCGGGGAAAGGCCCGGATGGAAAACAGGGGCATTCCCTGCATCCAGCTTCCGTTTCCGTTGGACTGAAAGGCCCGGTAATAGGTGACCGTCCGGTTCTCTGAATCGTTCTGCGTGGAAATGGCGCCGATGAGTTGAGAGGGCACCCGGAACCAGTAATTTTCCACCAGGTTCATCAGGGCGGTGGTCCGGGGACGGTGAGTATCTTCCGAGAGAAACATGCTCCAGTCCACCAGATAACAGGTGGAGTCGAGAACCGTCTCTTCCGGAAGGCCGGGCAGCTGAGAGACCACCGGGAGTTCCAGGATCTCGTCGCCGTTGATGTCCCGGCACAGGAAGGGAGCGCTGGACGGGCGGCTGAAGGGGTTGACGTATTCCTCTGTATTCACGTTGGCGGGAGAATTCCACAGCCGCTGGTCCTTTAGATAGAAAACTTGTGTGGTAAGGCTGCCGTCGGCCTTGGCGCCGTCCAGCAGCACCCCCCACAGCGTGGGGGAAAGCCGGCCGAAGTTGATGGCCGAATAGGTGGAAATGGAATTGTCCGCGTCGGCGGCGTAGATCTCCTGCATGGTGCCGTTGTTCCAGGCGTAAACACAGGCCCTGGCGGGGGTGGGATCATCGCCCTCTGCCTCTGCGGGCAGGAACTTGTCCACGGTAAAAACTTCGTTGACCTGGTCGCAGTCCAGGTCGGTAACCACCATTTCGCCGTAAACCCCCAAGGGGTGTTCCGTGATACTGCCGTTGTCGTCATAGTGATAGGCGTTGACAGCCGCAGTGTGGCCGGTGGTGGTGGCGGTGCTGCCCCAGCCGATCAGCACGTCCTGAGGCCCTTCTCCGGTAAGGTCCGCCAGGCACACCCGGTCCACCTGTGTGGCGGTGTTCCGGAAAGTGGCGGCGGTGGCCCATTCTCCCTGAAGCTTGGTGAGGAACTGCACCTCCACGCCGCCGGAGTCCTCCAGGGAATAAAAGCCGATGGCGTCCTTTACGCCGTCACCGGTAAAATCCAGCATGATGATGGCGGAGCGGTAGCTGCCGTTTTTGGGGTAGACAAAGGCGATATCCTGCTGTTTGCCCTGCAGCAGCCGGTGAATGGTCTGCTGGTCGGCGTTGGCCTTGGGGGGCTCCATCAGGTTTTTGGCGTCCAGGGCGGAAAAGGAGCAGCCGGAAAGGCACAGGCAAAGCCAAGCGGCCAGAAAAACCGCGGCCCATTTAGATTTCATAGCGCGCTCCCCTCCTCTGTCGGAATTGGCTGGATTATAAGTAATCTAATTATAGCACAGTTTGCCGGAAAAGTCATGAACGATTTTTAACGCATTGACAAACCGGCTGGGCCAGGGGTATAGTTAACGCAGTTCAAAACAAGTTTTGAACCGGGCGGTGCAGCCGGCCCGCAGGTGCGTTAACGGCTGCGGCGCGGTTCAGGAGAAGGGAGGCGGCGGGGCGGTGCCCAGATTTTTTGTGGAAGGAGAGCCTTCCGGGGAATACCTGGTGGACGGGGAAAACGGAGCCCATATCGTCAAGTCTCTGCGCATGCGGCCGGGAGAAAAGCTGACCCTGTGCGGCGGCCGGGGGATCGATTATCTCTGCACAATTTTGGAATGCCGCCCGGAGGGCGCGCTGGTCCGGGTGGACAAGCAGCAGGACAGCCTGGGTGAGCCGAAAGTCCGGGTGACGGTCTGCCAGTGCTGGCCCAAGGGGGACAAGCTGGACACCGTGACCCAAAAAGCCGTAGAACTGGGCGCGGCGGCGGTGTGGCCGCTGGAAAGCCGCCGGTGTGTGTCCCGGCCGGACGGGAAGGCGGCGGAAAAAAAGATCGCGCGGCTGCAAAAGATCGCCCGGGAAGCCGCCCAGCAAAGCGGCCGGGGAATCGTGCCCCCAGTGCTGGCTCCCGCTTCTTTGGAAGAAGCCCTCCGCACAGCGTCAAAGGAAGGAGAAATCCTATTTTTTTACGAGGAGGGGACCCAAAGCTTGAAGCAGGCCCTGAAGACCGTCGGAAACCGGCTGTTTGTGTTTGTGGGGCCGGAGGGCGGCTTCGATCCTGCCGAGGCGGCCTTGGCGGAAAGCCTGGGGGCAAAGCTGCTCACCCTGGGTCCCCGGATCCTCCGGACAGAAACGGCACCCTTGGCGGCCTTGGCGGCTATCTCCTATGAAAAGGGAGAAATGGAACGGTAAAGGAGAAGGCGCGATGAAAAACGTATTGATTACCGGGGCTTCCGGCGGGATTGGCCGGGCGCTGGCCCTGGCTTTTGCGGAAAAGGGCTACGGCGTGGCTCTCCATTTTCACACGGGAGAAGCCTCTGCCCGGGAAACGGCGGAGCTGATCCAGTTCCGGGGAGGCAGCGCGGAGGCCTTCCGGGCCGACCTGTGTTCGGAAGAGGAAACAGAGGCCCTGTTTGAGGCCGCGGAAAAGCAGTTCGGCTTTTTCGAGGTACTGGTGAACAATGCCGGCGCGGATTGGAAGGGCCTTTTGACCGACATGACCTTGGCGGAATGGAAGGGGGTTCTGGACGTGAACCTGACGGGAACCTTCCTCTGCTGCCGCCGGGCGCTGCCTGCCATGGTTCGGGCGCACCGGGGTTCGGTGGTCAACGTCAGCTCCATCTGGGGCCAGGTGGGAGCTTCCTGCGAGGCGGCCTATTCCGCCGCCAAGGCGGGAGTGATTGGGCTGACCAAAGCCCTTGCAAAGGAGATGGGCCCGGCGGGAGTCCGGGTAAACTGTATTGCTCCCGGGGTGATCGACACCCCCATGAACGCCGATCTGAGCAAAGCGGACCTGAATGCCCTGCGGGAGGAAACGCCGCTGGAGCGCATCGGCACCCCGGAGGAGGTGGCCCGCGCCGCGCTGTTTTTGGCGGAGCAGGAATTTATCACCGGGCAGGTGCTGGGCATAAACGGCGGCTTCGTCATATAATTTTGAGTAAAACCACGCTTTGCGGCGTGGTTTCCTTTTTGCCGCCGCAATTTGACAAACGGTGCCTGATTCGGTAAAATAGTAGAAATTGAAAATGGGAAATTATGGCCTTCCCGTGCATAGGGGAGAGAAGCCCGGCGGAAACTTTCATGGAATAGAATTGCCGATAGGAGATGGCGGTATGAAGCTGAAGATACTGGAAAGGAACGGCGAACCGAAGGGGGAAGGGACGGAACAGGCCGTTCGCTGGCCCGATCTCTCCGGGGCCTGGACAAAGCTTTCAAAAGAATTCCGGCTGGCCTTCCTGTCGGCGCTGCTCATCGGGTTTGTGGTTCATCTGTATGTGTTTTCCAACCTGATCATCAACCACGACGGGGCGGTCAGCGTGATCTCGTGGAACGAGCACCTGACCAGCGGCAGGTGGTCCCTGGCCTTTTTCTCCAGGCTCAGCTGGATCTACGAGACGCCGGTGGTCATTGCCCTGCTGGTGATTTTGGCCCTGGCCTGGACCGCCGGCCTCACCGTCCGGATTTTGGAGATCAAAAATCCGGCCTGCGTGGTGCTGACCTCTGCGTTTCTGGTGTCCTTTCCCTCTATCTGCTGCATTTTTCCCTATCTGTATACGGCGGACGCCTACTTGTTTGCCCTGCTGTTGAACGCTGCCGGGGTGGCGCTGTTCAAGCGGTATAAATTCGGCTGGATCGCCGCGATTTTCCTGATGGCGGTGTCCGTGGGCATTTACCAGTCCTTTATCTGCTTTTCCGTGGGACTGCTGCTGTTTGACTGCATGCTGGCCCTGTTCTCCGAGGAAAGCGTGAAAAACGTGCTGAAGCGGGGCGGCATGGCCCTGCTCACCATTGGGGCGGCGCTGGTGCTGTACCGGCTGCTGCTGGAATTTTTCCTGTGGAAGAACGGCGTTTCCCTGTCCGATTACCGGGGCATGGCGGACGCCGCCAACAGCGGGGTGATGGACTACCTGCGGGCGCTGCCTCTCACCTACCGGGAATTTTTCCTCTTCTTCTGGCGGACCTCGTTCCTTCCCCGAAGGCTGCTGCTGCTCCAGCGGTTCCTGCTGGTATTTGGAGCGGGCTGCGGCGTGTACCTGATCGCCGCTTACAAGCTGTACAAAAAGCCCGTGCGTCTCTGCCTTTTGCTGCTGGGGGCCGGCCTGATGCCCGCGGCGCTGAACCTGATCTGCGTGATCGCGGCGGGAAAGACGGATACCAACATTTTGATGCATTACTCCTTTGTGCTGGTGTATGTGTTCCTGCTGAAAATTTTTGAGATGACCGTTTCCCACGCGGCCCGCGCCTGGAAAAGGAAGACCTGGAAGGCGCCCGCCGCCGTGGCCCTGTGTTTGTGTGCGGTGCTTACCTGGCACAATTTCTGCGTGACCAACACGGCCTATCTCCGGGTACAGCTGGTGTATGAAAACAGTTACGCCCTGGCAAACCGGATCATGACCCGGCTGGAGTCTATGGAGGGGTACACGCCCGACACCCCCATTCTTCTGGCGGGAACGGCGGCCAGCGGCTTCGGAAACAAGGTGAGTTTCCCGGAGCTTGCCGAATTCAGCGGCCAGCAGACCACCCTGCTCAACGAATACTGCGGCACTTTGTTTATCCGGCAGTTCCTGGGCGCCAGCAAGCTGTGCGCCACCGAGGAGCAGCGCCTTAAGGTGCTGGAATCCGGTGTGCTGGACACCATGCCCGCCTATCCGGCGGAGGGCTCGATCCGTTGGTACGACGGGATCATTCTGATCCAGCTGGGCGGGTACAGCAATTTACAGGCCTTCCCGGGCTGACCGGGGAAAAGGAGGAGAAAGCGAAATGGAACTGTTGTCTGTAATCGTTCCCTGCTATAACGAGGAAGCGGCGCTGCCCTTTTTCCTGAAGGAGATCCGGGCTACGGCCGACTGTCTGGAGGAAAAGCACGGGCTTGCCTGCGAGCTGATCTTCGTGGACGATGGTTCCTCCGATGGGACGCTGGGGCTTCTGCGGCAGTACTCCCGGGAGGACAAGCGGGTGCGCTACCTTTCCTTTTCCCGGAATTTCGGAAAGGAGGCCGCTCTGTACGCTGGGTTTTCTCACGCCAAAGGCGGCTATGTGGTGGTGATGGACGCCGACCTGCAGCACCCGCCGGCCATGCTGGAGGAGATGTATCTTTCCCTGCTGGACGGGGAATACGACGTGGCGGCGGCCCGGCGGGTCTCCCGGAAAGGGGAGCCGCCGATCCGGTCCTTTTTCTCCCGGCTGTTCTACAGGGTTATCAACAAGATCTCCAAGGCGGAGTTTGTGGACGGCGCTTCCGATTTTAGAATGCTGACCCGCCGGGCGGTGGACGCGCTGCTGCAGATGAAGGAATATAACCGGTTCTCCAAGGGCATTTTTGGGTGGATCGGCTTTCACACCAAATGGATCCCTTACGAAAACGTGGAGCGGGTGGCCGGGCAGACCACCTGGTCTTTCTGGAAGCTGCTGCTCTATTCCCTGGACGGCATTGTGGGCTTTTCCACGGCGCCTCTGTCCATTGCCTCGGTGCTGGGGGTGCTGTTCTGTCTGGCGGCGCTGGTGGGGCTGGTGATCACCGTGGTGAAAACGCTGATCTGGGGCGAACCTGTGGCGGGCTACCCCACTTTGGCCTGCCTGCTGCTGCTGATCGGCGGTTCCATTCAGATGTCCCTGGGCATTATGGGCCAGTACCTAGCCAAGACCTATCTGGAAACGAAGCACCGCCCTATTTTCATCATTAAAGAGACGGAAGAAAAAGACGAAAAGTAACACTGGGATCGCGCTTCTGCCGGAGGCGCGATCCTTTGCGCTTCAGGGTGAAGCTGATTGACAAAAACCCGGCTTTCTTATATAATCAATAAGTTAGGGCGCCTGCGTTTTGCAGGGCTCCGGAAAAACGAGAAGAAAGGCTGGCAGAGACCGATATGAGCTTTCGGATCTTGGGCACGGGCAGCTATGTCCCGGAAAAAGTAGTCACCAATGAGGACCTTTCCCACATGGTGGAAACGTCTGACGAGTGGATTGTAAAGCGGGTGGGCGTAAAGGAACGCCGGGTTTCCGTCTGCGACACCACTCTGGACATGGGGGCCCGGGCGGCTCAGCGGGCTTTGGAAAACGCCGGGGTCGAGGCCGGAGAGCTGGACCTGATCATTGCGCCTACCATCAGCGCAGACACCATCACTCCTGGCCTGGGCGGCATGGTGCAGAACCGGCTGGGCGCCCACTGTCCCGCCTTTGACATCAACGTGGCCTGCCCCGGTTTTCTGTTCGGCTTGGATATTGCCGCCGGCTTTTTTGCCAGGAAGGCCGTAAAAAAAGTGCTGGTGGTAAGCAGTGAGCGCATGAGCGGTCTGCTGGACTGGACCGACCGCAGCACCTGCTGCATTTTCGGCGACGGCGCGGGGGCGGCGGTGCTGGGCGAGGGCGACAACTACCTTGCTTCCGAGCTCCACACCCAGGGCGGCGACGACGTGATTTCCATTCCCACCGCCTGGGATAACTCTCCCTTCTACGAGAATACCCGGGAAAAGAACTGTGTGCACATGGCGGGGCAGGAGACCTATAAATTCGCCATCAACTCCATGGTGCGGGATATCCAGTCCGTGCTGGCAAAGGCGGGGATCCGCGGCGACCAGGTCAAGGCGGTGATTCCCCACCAGGCCAATTACCGCATTATCAACGAAAGCCGGAGAAAGCTGCCGGAGATCCCCCCGGAAAGATTCTTCGTCAATATCGAAAAGTACGGCAACACCTCCTCCGCCAGCGAGCCCATTCTGCTGGACGAGGTGAACCGGGCGGGCATTCTGCAGCCGGGGGACTACGTGGTCCTCTCCGCTTTCGGCGGGGGGCTTTCCAGCGCGGCCTGTGTGATCCGCTGGTGACCGGGAACCGTGGGGGCCGCGGGAAGCGGCTCCTCTTTTGAGAAAGGACGGAATTGACATGATTAAAACCCCCATTTGCGATTTGCTTGGGATCGAATATCCCATTTTCCAGGGCGGCATGGCCTGGATTTCTGACGGGAAGCTGGCGGCGGCCGTATCCAACGGCGGCGGCTTGGGCATTATTTCCGCCATGAACGCCGACGCGGCCCATCTGAAGAAGGAGATCGACATTGCGCGAAGCCTGACGGAGAAGCCCTTCGGCGTGAACATCATGCTGATGTCCCCCTTTGCCGACGAGGTGGCGAAGCTTGCTGCCGACGAGCATGTGGCGGTGGTTACCACCGGCGCCGGGAACCCCTCGAAATTTATGCCCATGTGGCTGGAGGCCGGGGAGAAGGTGATCCCCGTGGTGGCATCTGT
>CAZBDS010000068.1:0-7655 GCA_964490735.1 uncultured Acutalibacter sp.
GCCTGTGCTCTGAGTATCTGAATTATTTCGTGGCCGACCTGGCTGAGGCCGAAGGCCTTGTCCCCCGCCATGTGTGGAGCAAATCCTCCTGCCTTTCCGCCGACGTGACCGCGGCTTTCGACCCCACCTACGCCTATGCTTACGAGCAGAACAATTCCACGTTTTTAAACCACGGCGTGGGGCTTTGCAAGTACACCGGCTCCCGGGGCAAGGGCGGCGCGTCCGACGCTGGGGCCGAGCTGGTGGCCTACGTCCGACGCCTGCTGGACGACAAGGGCGTGCTGTGGCAGATGGCCGAGCTGGGCAAGGTGGACCAGGGCGGCGGCGGCACCGTGGCGCTGGACATCGCGCGGTTGGACGCGGACGTGATCGACATCGGCGTGCCGGTGCTTTCCATGCACGCTCCCTTCGAAGTGATCTCCAAGATAGACCTGTACGAGACTTTCAAGGCCATTAAGGTGTACTTTGAGGCGAAGTAACTGCCGAATATAAGAAAAAGGGCTTCCAAAGCGGTTCATTGCGGCCGTTTGCGGGAGCCTTTATTTTTGAAGAGCATTTAGAAAATTTTCGAAACACCTATTGACTTTTCTGGAAACAGGAGTATAATCAATTTAGAAATATTTCAAAATAGCAAAAGGAAAGGAGCGGCCTATGGGATTCGGCGAGACGTTTAAAGCGCTGTCCGACCCGGCCCGGCGGGAGATTTTGTTTATGCTCAGGTCCGGGAAAAAGACAGCGGGGGAGATCGGCTCTCATTTCGAGATGACGGGGGCCACCATTTCCTATCATTTATCCCAGCTGAAAAAGGCGGGGCTGGTCTATGAATCAAAATACAAAAACTACATCTACTATCAGCTGAACACTTCCGTGGTGGAGGAAGCCATGCTGTGGCTTTCCCAGCTGCGGGACATGGAGGAAAAGAGCTATGAAACAGAAAAATGAAACCCGGCACAGGATCTTTGACAGGACTACCCTGCTCACTTCGCTGCTGTGCCTGCTGCCCCTGGTGTTTTCCGCCGCCACCTACAAAGATTTGCCGGAGCAGGTGGCGATCCACTGGGGCGCGAATGGAAACCCCAACGGCTGGGCCCCCAAGTGGCTGGCGGCCTTTGGCCTGCCTTTACTGATGGCGGTGCTGAATCTTATTTTACAGATCGGCTCCAATTCCGATCCCAAGGGAGAAAGGCGTTCTTCCGTGCTCTTGACGCTGTGCCGGTGGAGCGTGGCGGCCATCACGCTAACCATGGTGCCCATTACGCTGATGATCGCCCTGGGGAAGGAAATCCCCATCGTTACTGTGACCAGCTGTGTGCTGGGAGCGGTACTGATCGTCGTAGGGAATTACCTGCCCAAATGCCGGCAGAACTACACCCTGGGAATCAAACTGCCCTGGACCCTCAACGACGAGGAAAACTGGGATAAGACCCACCGCATGGCGGGCCCCCTGTGGATATTGGCGGGCGTAGTCTTTGCGCTGATGGGCTTCTTTTTCCAGAACCTGTTTTGGGTGGGGTTCGTGATCCTGGGGCTGGCCATACTGATCCCGGTGGCCTATTCCTACTGCCTGTTCCGGAAAAGCACGAAAGCCTGATGAGAAAGCTTTAAATATCTATGAAAAAGAGAGGGAGCGAAAAGCTCCCTCTCTTTTTATGGTAAAGTGCCGCTCAGCCTCTAATTCTTACGAGCCGGTACGCGCGGTACAGCACTTGATACAGCCTTTGATACAGTCCCGGCGCGAGCAGGAGCATTTGGGCTCCCAGCCGCTGCACGGCATTCAGAAAATGAAAGTTCTTCCGCTCTTTCCGCAAAAGTTCACGGCATTCTTCGCGATAGGCCACGGCTTCTGGGTCCCGGTCGCCGGCCAGTTTGCCGACGGCGATCAGGGCAGACATAAGCCAGGACCGCAGCGCATAGGGATAAACGGCTTCCGAAGCGTGTTCCATGGCCAGTTTCCTGGAGCGGTTGGTGTGCCGCTGGGCCAGCACACGGCTTTTTGGATCTTTCGAAAGGAAGCCTTTCCGCTGGAAATACCGGTACCCGCAAAAATCTTCGTACACACTTTTTTGGGCCCGGTCGAACAACACGAAGTTTTTGAGAAAGTCTTCGTTGTACGCAATGGTCTCGTCCAGGCAGCTGTCCGGCAGCAGGGAAGAGCGGTACAGCTTGTTGCACAGGCTGGGTTCGATGGAGTATCCGGACAGGAGGTCTTTCATTCCTTCCAGGTGGTCCTGCAGTTTCAGCCTTCCGGTCCCGTAATGGGGCTCCTCCCGGCCGTCCGGGAAACAGAAGCACATGCCGCAGTGGGAAATATCCGCGTTGTACTTCAGCGCGTTTTCCAAAAGCCTTTGGTACATTTGGGGCTCGACGGCGTCGTCGCTGTCCGCAAACGCGATATACGCCCCGGAAGCCAGATCCACACCTTTTTCCCTGGCCGCGACCGCGCCGGCGTTTTTCTGATGGACCGCCAGGATCCTTGGGTCCCTCCCAGCGTATTCGTCCAAGATCTGCGGGGTGCCGTCCGTAGAGCCGTCGTCCACCACGATGACCTCCAAATTCCGATAGGTCTGGGCCAAGATGCTGTCCAGACACCGGGGAAGCCAGGGGGCCGTATTGTACGCCGGCACAATGACAGAGATTAAATAATCCATTCAGATGCCTCCTTGGTTACAGCGGCAGGGGCAGCTTTTCTGCTGGCCTTCGGTGAGCCTGTTTCCGGCGATGGCTGAAAGACTTCCGGCCGCCGGAAAAAGGGGGCGTCAGCCGGTATCGCTAAAGGCATATCGATATAAATCGGTATGTTTGACCGGATTGTTTCCCGCAAAAAGGCCGCAGACCAATAATTAGTATAGCATATCGAGAAGCAAAGTCAATATTTTCTTGCGCCCGAAAGGGTCGGGAAAGCGGTGAAAATCGAAAAGAGAAGACGCCTTCTGCGCTTTTTTAGGGAAAACAACAATTGCATTTTCGCCTTATATGTAATATAATGATAAAACATTGTGACCGGAATGAAAAGCTGCGAGTGTTCTGCCCGCGGAATTTCTGGCCAAAAGCCAAGAACGCGCCGGGTTTCGCTGGGGTTTGGGAACGGCGCCATGAACGCGCGGGCGGCAGGCTGCCGCTTGCGGGAAGGTGGGAGCTATGGAAGTTTTGTTGATCGGATCCGGCAGGCTGGCCGACGCTTTGATAAATAAGCTGAACAAAAACGGCGACAGAGTCTATCTGCTCACCGGCCAGCGGGAGAAACGCCCCACCCGGCAGCGGGTTTTCGAGCAGTACGATTTTCCCTATGACAGCGACAGTGTAGGCGATATTTATAACAGTGTCAAGCCGGACGTCACTATTTTTCTGGGCGCCTGGGACAGACACTTCGACTGGCAGAAGTCGCGGCAGGAATCCGTGCGCTATACCACTTCCTTGATCAATATTCTGACGGCCTATTCCCTGGTGGGGAAGGGACGCTTCTTTTACCTTTCCTCCCAGGAGGTGTTTTCCGGCCGTTTTCCCCAGAACCTGCCGGAATCCATGGAAACGTCCCCCGACAGCCTGCGGGGCATGGCCATTGCCCAGGGTGAGGGGATCTGCTCTAACTACCGGCGGAACCAGGGGCTGGATATCCGGACCCTGCGCCTGGACAATCTTTACAGCGTGCCTGAAAGGGGCATGCCGGAGGACGATCCCTGCGGCGCCATGTGCCTGGAGGCTCTCCGCAGCGGCAAGATCTTTGCCAGCGACCGGAACGTGTTTTCCCTGCTGTTCGTAAAGGACGCCGCCGAGCTGGTGGGCCAGGCGGTTGCAGCCCCGGAGCTGGCGCAGCCTGTCTACCACATTTCCGCCATGGAGGAAACCAACGGCCTGGAGCTTGCAAAGCTGGTTCAGCAGGCCCTGGGCGACGGCGTGGAGCTGATTGACGAATCGGTGGGCCAGACCCATCGGGTGGTGCTGGACGGCACCGTTTTTGCCAACGAGCTGGGGCAGAAGATCTTTACCCATATCCCGGAGGGCGTTAAGCAGGTGGCCCAGTACATGAAGCGCTACCGGGAATCCTTTATCCGGGCGGAAGACGCCGATGGCAGCCGGCTGTCCCGGTTCTTCCACCGGCTTGGCGCAGTGGCCGCCGCGCTGCTGCCCTATATCGAAAATGTTTTGTGCTTTGTGGCGGTATTTTTCTTGGACATGTACACCGCGGGCAACGGCTTTTTTGACCGCCTGGACTTTTCGCTGCTGTACGTGCTGCTGTTTGCCGTGGCTTTGGGCCAGCGGCAGGCGGTGCTGTCCGGCGTGCTGGCTTCGTTGGGATACTGTCTCCGGCAGATCTGGTTCGGCCGCGTGGGCATAGAGGGCCTGCTGCTGGACTACAACACCTATGTCTGGATGGCCCAGCTGTTCATCGTGGGCATGGTAGTGGGCTACCTAAAGGACCAGCTCAGCACGGTGCGCCAGGAGAGCCAGGGCGAAATCTCCTACCTGGAGGGCCGGCTGAAGGATCTGGCCGAGATCAACGACAGCAACGTGCGCATGAAGGAAAATTTCGAGGTCCAGCTGGTAAACCAGAAGGACAGCCTGGGAAAGATTTACGAGATCACCTCGGAGCTGGAGATGCAGGAGCCGGAAGAGGTGCTGTTCTCCGCGGCGCGGGTGCTGTCCCAGCTGATGAATTGCAGCGGGGCCGCCGTGTACCTGGTGGCCAACCGCAGTTACGCCAGGTTGTTCGCCTCCACCTCCAAGGAAGCCCGGAGCCTGGGCAATTCCGTGGAGTATACCGCTATGCCCGAGCTGTATAACGAGCTGAAGGAGCGGCGGGTTTTTATCAACAAAACCATGCAGGAAAACCTTCCGCTGATGGCGAGCGCCGTGTACAACGGAGACAGAATGCAGCTGATTTTTATGCTGTGGGGCATTCCCTGGCAGCGCATGACCATTTCGGAGGCCAACCGCCTGGCGGTGATCGGACAGATGATCCAGTCCGCTGTGGTGCGGGCCACCCGTTATCTGGACGCCCTGAGCAGCCAGCGGTATGTAAACGATACCCGGCTGATGGCGGAGGATGCCTTCCGCCAGCTGGCCGGCGCTTTCCTGCGGGCCCGGGATCAGGGGCTGACCGAGTGCGTTTTGCTGGAGGTCCCGGTGTCCCACGTAAACCGGTCCGCTGCGGTGTCTACCCTGGAGACGGCAATCCGCCAGACGGACTACATCGGCGCCGGCCAGGGGGATACCCTGAGGCTGCTGCTGTCCAACACCGGCGATTCGGACGCCGGGATCGTCGTGGACCGTCTGCGGTCCGTTGGATATGAAGCCCGCCTGATGAAGGGGGAGTCGCTGTGAGCTTGACCCGTGGGGACTGGATCGTGCTGCTCTTGTGCGCGGGGAGCCTGCTGGTATCGGTGATCTACCTGCTGGTGGGATTGTTTTGGGCGCCCCAGCGGGCGCAGAAGGAACGCAGAGCCGGGGAAGAAGTGTGCCACGACAACCGCCGCACCTATCTGCTGCGTTTTGCGGTGATGGTGCTGTGCCCGGTGGTGGGGCCGCTGTTTTTCCTTTTTTCCTATGTGCTGCTTCGGCTTCCGCTGTGGGTGCAGCCCCAGCTGGGAGACGTTATTTTCAGCAAGGCGCGGGTCAAATCCCGGTTAAAGGCCGACGAAGAGCGGGAGCGGGATATCGTTCCCCTGGAAGAGGCGCTGTTCCTGAACAAGAGCAAAGACCTGCGCATGGTGATGATGAACACCATCCGCGGGGATGTGCGCTCGATTCTGGGCGTCATCATGCTGGCGCTGGACAGCGAGGATTCGGAGACGGCCCACTATGCGGCCTCGGTGCTCAGCGGCGAACTGGACGCCTTCCGCGCCAAGGTTGGAGAGCTGCAGCGGACCATGGCCGAGGAGGGGGACCGGGAGACAGCCGCCGAGCTGGAGCTGCTTTCTTACATGGACATCTTCCTCAAGCAGAAGGTCTTTGCCGCCCTGGAGCAGAAAAAGCAGACCGGCGTGATGGCCGGCGCCGCAGAGTCCCTTTACGCCAAGGACGCGGCCCAGCTTACCCGGCAGCACTATGAAAGCGTCTGCCTGCGGCTGATCGAGGCGGAAGAGTTTGAGGAAGCGGAAAAGTGGTGCCGGCGCCTTGTTGCCCAGTATCCCAACTGCCTGGAGGCCTATACCTGCAGATTGAAGCTGTACTTTTCCACCAAGGAACGCGAGGCGTTTTTCGATGTGCTGTCGGCCTTGAAGCAGTCTGATATTATCATCGACCAGGAGACGCTGGAACTGATCAGGGTATTCGGATAAAAAACGCGCCCGGGCGGCAGCCCTTGAACGCAACGGGAGGGATCCTATGGTATCGCGCCGCAATTTTTTTGCTATCGCAGCCATTATGCTGGTGGTGCTGATGATGTTCCAGTTCACCAATGTGGCGCTGGAAGTTTGGAACGATTTTGGAGAAAACGAAAATGCCGTGGAGCTGTCTACGCTGCCGGTAAAGAGCAGCGCTTTCAATCCGGACGGCCTGGGCGGAGAAACGTCCTGGGGCACGGTGCGGCCCGGGGTGGCCTTTTTGGGTCCTGAGGACAGCGCGGCGGGGCAGGTGACGGCCCAGTGGGCCGCCTATACAAAGCGGAGCTTTGCCAGCTTGCTGCGTCTGGAGGATCTTGACGGTTCCGCGCTTCCGGAGCTGATTGTGCTGGACGGGGCCGGAATGCAGTGGAACAGCGAAACGTGCGCTGCCCTGCGGGAGCTTGCCGCCGCCGGGGCCAATCTGATCCTTGCCACTCTGCCGGATGCCGCCGAGGTCTCGAATAATAAGGATCTGCAGGATCTGCTGGGCATTTACGAGGTGCGCGCCCAAAACACCACGGTGGAGGGGCTCCATTTGTATGCGGGGTTCCTGCTGGGCGGGGAACATATCTATCAGAGCGAGGACGCCGCGGAAGAAGAACGGTATCAGGACCTGCAGCTGGAAATGCCCTGGTATGTCTTGGGCCCCGGCACCAAGGCTTATATGAAGGGGATCCCCGCCGGGGACGAGAAGGTGGAGGAGTACCCCGCCGTAATCTGGCGGCGGAGTTTGGGCGAGGCCTATCTGTTCGCGGTGAACGGCGATTATATGAAGGACGCCGCAGGACTGGGCCTGCTGTCCGCCATGGCCTCGGAGACCAGCAGCTACAGCGTTTACCCGGTGGTGAATGCCCAGAACCTGGTGGTGGCCAATTATCCGGGGCTGGCTTCGGAGAACGGCGCGGAACTGTCAAAATGGTACAGCATGTCCATGCGTGGCCTGTACCGGGACGTGCTTTGGCCCGATGTTACCGCCCTTTACCAGCAGGGACAGCTGGGCTTGTCCTGCATGATGACCCTGCAATTTGACTACGACGACAATCTTTGGCCCGATCAGGGGCAGATGACCTATTACATGAAGCTGATCGATGAGCTGGAAGCGGAGTCGGGGCTGTCGGTGTACAGCGTGTCGGACACCCCCATTTCCCAGCGGATGTCGGAGAACTCCCAGTTCTTGAGCCAGTCCGATTTGGAATACCAGTTTACGTCCCTCTATGAAAGCGGCTTGACAGAAGAAGAGATTTCCAGCGCGCTGAGCTGGCCCGAGCTGGCCTATGTGCGCACGGTGGCCGCCCCTTACGACGGCAGCAGCCAGGTGGTGGGCTACCAGAC
>CAZBDS010000069.1:0-7631 GCA_964490735.1 uncultured Acutalibacter sp.
TATGACCCCCTGCTTGTAAGGCAGGTGCTCTAACCAGCTGAGCTATGCCCCCAAGAATCCACACAAGAGCAGCATCGAAGCAGCTTTTATATATTACAGGATTCCCCGGGATTTGTCAAGACTTTTTCCACATTATTTTTCGCTTTTGGAGACGGCAGCACGGCCGGCCAGGATCTCCAGCTCTTCCTTGGCAAAATAGTACTTTCTGCCGCAATAGTGGCAAACGGCTTCAGCCTTCCCTTCCGCGTTCAAGGGCAGGGAACGGATCTCCTGAGCACCCAGGGTAAGAAGGGCATTTTCGAACCGGAGCTTGCTGCAATTGCAGGCATAATGGACCTGGAACTCGTCTAGGATCTCCATTTCAAACCCCTTGAGAGCTTTGCGGCACATATCTTCTAAGCAGATGCCTTTAGCCAGCATAGTGGTGACAGACTCCATACTGCCCACATTTTCCTCCAGGCGGGCAAGGGCGGCCTCGTCCGCGCCGGGAAGGGCCTGGATCAGCAGTCCGCCGGAAAGCATGACCTCTCCGGTATTTTTATCCACCAGCACGCCGAGGGCGCACACGGTGGGAGTCTGCTCGCTTTGAGCGTAATACTGGGTTAGGTCTTCGGCGATTTCACCGCTGATGAGCTCTACCTGACCAATATAAGGATCGCCGGAACCGGTATCGCGGATTACGGCCAGGCGCCCGTTTGTGCCCACTGCCCCGCCGACATCGATCTTTTCATTTGCTTTTAAGGGCAGCTCTATCTCTGGGCGATCGACGTAACCGCGCACATTGCCTTTCCAGTCGGAAATGGCCACCAGTGTTCCGAGAGGGCCGCCGCCATTTACTTTCAGAGTCAGGCTGGCCCCATCGATTTTGAGCATGGCCCCCATAAGCGACGCTCCGGTAAGCAGACGGCCTAAAGCCGCGCAGGAAGTCTTAGTGAGGCCGTGCAGCTTTTGTGCAGTAAAAACCAACTGAGAAGAATCAATAGCAGAGGCCATCAGGCTGCCGTCGGAGGTGATTGTACGAATAATCCTATCCATAAAAACGCTCGCTTCAATGCAGTTTTTTTGCGGCGTAGATCAGCCGCTGGCTGTCTTCTTTGGGAGGTTCAAAGGTCAGTTCGTGAAAGACTTGTATTTCGCCGAAACCGGCTTTCCCGAGCATTTCCCCTACCGCCTCTACCGGGTAGGCGCACTCAGAAAAGCGCTCGGTGCTGCGGCGGTAGACCCGGCCGTCCTTCTCGAAAAAGTCCAGACAGACGTCCACTTTGTGGAAAGCACCGGAACGCCGATTCTGCCAGACACAGTAAACAGGCTCCGTATCGTAGACAAACACGTGGTTGCCCAGAATCGTTTCGTGTTTGTAAGGCGTGTTCATATCAAAGACAAAATACCCACCCGGATCCATGAAAAAAGACACCTTGGAAAAGGCCTTCTGCACTTCTTCAGGACCGGAAAGATGGTTCAGGCTGTCCAGTGTACAGATCGCGGTATCCACCGTACCGTAGAGATCGAGAGCCTGCATTTTCTGGCAGAGAAAAAGAAGATCCGCTCCGGCCTCCGCACATTTTCTGCGGGCCTCAGAGAGCATTTCCACCGAGGCGTCCACGCCGTAGATATCCAAACCCCGCCGGAACAGCTCCAGAGTCAGCGTGCCCGTTCCGCAGGCAAGATCCAGCGTTAAACCGGGCTTGTGTCCCAGTCGCTCGAACAGACGGAGCAGGTAATCTGCCCGCTTTGGGTATTCAACATTGCCGGTCAGCGCGTCGTAATACCGGGCAAAATACGAGTAACCTGTCATTTTCAGCTTTCCCGCTTTTCCGGTTTCTCCAGGCGTTCAAACACCAAGGCGTAGCCTTTGCTGCCGTAATTCAGCGCCCGGTTTACGCGGCTGATCGTGGCTGTAGAAGCACCAGTTTCCGCGACGATGTCACTGTAGACCTGTTTTTTACTCAACATCCTGGCGACTTCCAGCCGCTGGGACAGGGCCTTCAGCTCGGGAACCGTACAGAGATCGTCGAAAAATTGAGCGCATTCCTCCGGCGTTTTTAGGGACAGCACCGCCTGAAACAGGAAATTGATATTTTCATCGCAAAGTCTTTCGTTCATTTCGACCCTTCCTCCCGGGAAAGATTTCACTGTTGTAAAATTCTATAGCAAACGCACGTAAAAACCAGTAAACACCGATTCTTACCGCCCGGTTCATAAGTTTTGTCCTGGTTGAAACTTATGAACTGCGTTAACTATAACATAACATGCCGTGGAAGTAAACAAAAATCGTTTAAAATTTCGGGCTGTTTTTGACCTGTTGCAGAAAGGAAGGTCCGTCGGGCAAAGTGGAATCAAAGGTCGTTGCGCACCAGGTCTTCGTAGGTCTCCCGCCTGATGATGACGCGGGATTCCCCCTGGGAGACCATAACACAGGCAGGCCGCGGATTCCGGTTGTAGTTGGAAGCCATAGAATAATTGTAGGCGCCTGTGGAAAAGACAGCCAGAATATCCCCTTCCTCCGGGGTTTGAATAGGCGTGTGCTCCTGGATCAAGTCGCCGCTCTCGCAGCACTTGCCCGCCACGGTGGCAATATAATCGGCAGGACGGTTCGCCTTGTTGGCAATCACGCAGGTATAATCGGCCTGGTACAGGGCATAGCGTGGATTCTCAAACATACCGCCGTCAATGGCCACGTAATTGCGCACATTTGGGATCTCTTTGATCCCGCCCACGGTGTACAGGGTAATGCCGGCTTCGCCGACGATGGAACGGCCCGGCTCAATATAGATCTTGGGCTGCCGGAGGTCCAGTTCCCGGCACTTGGAGTGAACGGCCTCGGAGACCAACTCCATGTAGCGCTCGTAGGGAATGGCGTCGTCCTGTTCCGTGTAATGGATCCCGAAGCCGCCGCCCAAATTGAGGGTTTCCAGCTGGACGCCCAGCTCCTTTTTCAACTGTCCGTAAAAGGCCAGCATCACCTCTGCCGCATGGACAAAGGGCTGGGTCTCCAGGATCTGAGAGCCGATATGACAATGCAGGCCCCGCAGGTGAAGGTTTTCCATGGAAACAGCTTGCTTTACGGCTTCAAAGGCCGCACCGCTTGAAAGGTCAATGCCAAACTTGGAGTCGATCTGTCCGGTACGGATAAACTGATGGGTATGAGCGTCAATACCGGGAGTGATCCGCAGGGAAATGGGCGCTTTTACCCCTTTGTCCTGCGCGATAGCCTGCAGCCGGTAAAGCTCCTGGGGGTTGTCCACCACAATATCCCCCACTCCGTTTTCCACAGCCATCACAAGCTCCGCGGGAGTTTTATTGTTGCCCTGAAAATGGATCTTTTCTGCGGGAACACCGGCCTGCAGCGCTGTGTAAAGCTCGCCGCCGGAAACCACCTCTACGTCCAGGCCTTCGCTGACAACGATCCGGTAAATCTCTTTACAGCTGAAAGCTTTACTGGCATAGACGGCTGTGCCGTTCCCCTGATAATAGGTTTCAAAGGAGGAACGATAGCGGCGGCATACACTGCGCACCTCGTCCTCGCTCATCACGTACAGCGGCGTACCGTACTGCTCTGCCAGCTTCACTGTGTCGCAGCCGCTGATGGCCAAATGGCCTTTTTCATTGATCGAAAGGCATGGAGAAATCATACTGGAACCCTTCCTTTATTTTCCCACAGACGTTTCAATAAGTGCGCGCAGTTCTTCCACGCCGGTCCCGTTGATGGACGAGAAGGGGAAAAATTCAATCCCCGTCGGATCAAACAGCTCCTGAAAGCGTTCGGTCTGCGCTTTGGTCTGCGTTTTATTCAGCTTGTCGCATTTGGTACATACCACCACGAAAGGCGCGTTTGCTTCCAACAGGAAATTGATCATATCGACGTCTTCCGCCGAGGGATCGTGGCGCATATCGACCAGCTGGAAAAACAACGCGATATTCCGCTGCTGGGCAAAATATCCCTCCACCAGGCGGCCCCAGCGTTCCTTTTCGGCTTTAGATACCTTTGCGTATCCGTAGCCGGGCAGATCCACCAGACGGCAGCCGTCCAGCCGGTAAAAATTGATAGTGGCCGTTTTCCCCGGCGTGGCGCTGACGCGAGCCAGAGATTTCCGGTTCAGAAGTTTATTGATAAGGGACGATTTTCCCACGTTTGACTTGCCGGAAAAGACGATCTCCGGCAGATCTGAATGGGGCAGCTGCTCTTTTCTGCCTGCGCAAAACTCAAATTCAGCCTTTTGAAAATTCACGGCGACCCTCCAATTACTGATAAAGCTCCGGAACCTTAGTGTGAGAGCGTTTTTGCTCCGTGGGAAGAATTCGCGTGCTTTCAGCGGGACCGGGCATACGGACCAAAGCGGTCTCCAGCACGGTATCTACACGCTTGACAGGAATGAAGTTGACGTTCTGCTTGACCGCCTCGTCCACTTCTGCCAGATCCGGCACATTATCCATAGGAATCAGGACGGTCTTGATGCCGTTTTTATAAGCAGCCATAGCCTTTTCCCGCAAGCCTCCAATGGGGAGCACTCGTCCCTGCAGCGTGATCTCCCCTGTCATGGCAAGATCGTGGCGGACGGGAATATTGCAGAGTGCGGAGGTGATTGCCGTAGCCATGGCGATGCCGGCGGAAGGTCCGTCCTTGGGCACCGCGCCCTCAGGGGCGTGCAGATGGATATCGCACTTCTCATAGAAATTGGGGGAAATCCCCAGGGCGGCAGCCCGGGTGCGGATACAGGTGATGGCGGTGTTGGCCGATTCCTTCATCACATCGCCCAGGGAACCAGTAAGCTGGATCTTCCCGGTGCCTTCCATAACGGCCACCTCAATGGGCAGCAGCTCACCGCCCACACTGGTCCAAGCCAGGCCGTTGACCAGGCCGACCACGTCTTCTCCACTCAGGTTGTCCTTCAGGAATTTCCGAGGACCCAGCAGTTCTTCCAGATTTTCGGGTTTGACGGTATAAGAGGTAAAGTTATCTTCGGAAACTGCCATGCGGGCAATCTTCCGGCAGATCGCAGCGATCCTGCGCTCCAAATTGCGCACACCTGCCTCCCGGGTATAGCCCTCGATCAACTCCCGGAGAGCGGGTTTGGTAAACTTCAGCTGAGAAGGCTTCAAGCCGTGCTTATCAAGCTGTTTTTTCACCAGATGGCGCATGGCAATATTCAGCTTTTCCTCCTGCGTGTAGCTGCCCAACTCGATAATGTCCATACGGTCGAACAGCGGGCCGGGGATCATGGAGGCGTCGTTAGCGGTGGTGATAAAAAGAACATGGCTCAGGTCGAAGGGCATGTCGATGTAGTGGTCGGTAAACTCCGTGTTCTGCTCGGGATCCAGAACCTCCAGCAGCGCGGAAGAAGGGTCGCCCTTAAAGGACTGGCCCAGCTTGTCGATCTCGTCCAGCAGCACCAGAGGGTTGTTGACGCCGGACTGTTTGACCGCGTTGATAATGCGGCCGGGCATGGAACCTACATAGGTACGGCGGTGCCCCATAATCTCGGCCTCGTCGCTGACGCCGCCCAGGGACACCCGAACATATTTCCTGCCGGTGGCCTCGGCGATGGAGCGGGCGATAGAAGTTTTGCCAACGCCGGGCGGGCCTACCAGGCAGATGATCTGCCCGGACTGCTTGGAGGTTAGGCTTCGGACAGCCAGGATCTCCAAAAAGCGCTCCTTCACTTTGACCAAGCCATAGTGGTCCCGATCCAGAATGCGCTGGGCACGCTTGATGTCCAACCGTTCCTTCGAGGCTTTCTTCCAAGGGAGCTCCAGGCAGACGTCCAGGTACATGCGGATCACGCTGGCCTCATGGGAACCGTAAGGCATACGGAACAGCTTGTCACACTCTTTGAGCAGTTTGTCCTCGCAGACCTGGGGCAATCCCAGCGCCAGCACCTTTTCCCGCAGCTCCTCCGCCTCCTGCTGAGGACTGTCATCCTCTCCCAATTCGCTGGAAATGACGCGAAGCTGCTCTTTGAGGAAATATTCCCGCTGGTTCTCATCAATCTGCGCCTGGGCTTTCTGGTTGATCTCCTCTTCCACCTCCAGAATCTGGATCTCCTCGGAAAGTACGTCGATCAGCTTCTGCATACGTCGGAGAGGCCGCAGTTCTTCCAGAATGTACTGTTTGCGCTCAAAGTCGATGGAAATATTGGATACCAGATAATCGGCCAGACGGCCGCAGTCTTTTTCCTGCAAAACACCTAAAAGGACGTCCGGCGGAACATGCTTAAACAGCCGAAGATACTGGTCGAATTTCTCGTGAATGATACGGATCAGCGCTTCGGATTTATAAGATTTCTTATAGGTGAGCACAGGGCACTTCCGGATATCTCCCAGCAGGTAGGGAGATTCCTTCAAAAGGGAACCAATCTCGCCGCGGCAGATGCCCTCTACGTGGAGCTTGACTCCTTCCTCGGAACGGTGGATCACCTGCTTGACACGGGCAATGACGCCGACTTTGTAGAGATCGTCGCCGGTGGGCTCATTTTCAGAAAGGTTGGTTTGGGTCACCAAAAAGATCAGGCGGTCCTTTTCCACAGCCTCTGCCACAGCCAGAACCGATTTTTTCCTGGCCACGTCAAATTGGAGCATCATGCCCGGGAAGAACACGAGTCCGCGGATTGCCAGCACTGGCAAAACCAGATTGTTCTCGATTTTTCCGCTGTCCTCTGTAAAATTCTGCATACTATGTACCTCTAAAATCAGGGAAAGACTGCGGCCGGGGTCCCGGTAACAGCCTTTTCCACGTTTTCGCTTGTGTTAAGACGCCGAATCCTTACGGTCCCGCCGCTTGGGTTCCACGATCTTAATTTTGACCGGCTTACGGTCCGCATTGTAGACAATTTCCGGATCGGCCCCGTTTCGCACCGCGTCTTCAGTGACTTGCACCTTTTCCACCGTATAGTCGCTGGGGACCCGGTACATTAGCGGCATCAAAACGCCTTCCATCACGGACCGGAGGCCGCGGGCGCCAGTTTTGCGCTCCAAGGTTCGCTGGGCTACGGCAATCAGTGCCTCGTCCGTAAATTCCAGATCTACCTGGTCCAGATCGAACAGCTTTTTGTACTGTTTGACCAGGGAGTTTTTGGGCTCCTTCAGAATGCGCACCAAAGAAGTTTCGTCCAGCGCCTCCAGAGAGGTGATGACCGGGATCCGGCCTACCAGTTCGGGGATCAGGCCGTATTTGACCAGATCGTGGGGGGTGACGTCCTTCATCCAGTTTGTCTCGTCCAGTTCCCGCTTGCCGTGCACCTCGCCGCCGAAGCCCAAAGAAGTGGAGGCCATGCGCTTTTGCACGATTTTTTCCAGGCCGTCGAAAGCGCCGCCGCAAATAAACAGAATGTTGGAGGTGTCGATGTTAATGGTTTCTTGCTGGGGGTGTTTTCGCCCACCCTTGGGCGGCACGCCTGCCACAGTCCCCTCCAGAATCTTCAACAGCGCCTGCTGCACGCCTTCACCACTGACATCTCGAGTGATAGACTGATTCTCGGATTTACGGGAGATCTTGTCGATCTCGTCCACATAGATAATGCCCCGCTCCGCCTTGAACACGTCGTAATCGGCGGCCTGAATCAGCCGCAGCAGAATGTTTTCCACATCCTCGCCCACATAACCGGCTTCCGTCAGAGTTGTGGCGTCCGCAATGG